>JAILKG010000009.1 GCA_024693915.1 Treponema sp. | reverse complement strand
AAGGTCGAAAGCGAAAATGAAAAGCCAAACCGCAAGGACATAAAAGCGCGCGGTGTTTCCATTGAATACTTTGCCAGAGGTCTTTGTAAAAAAGAACATCTGATTGATTACATAGAAAACTTTATTATCTTCCAGAATCAGAAAGTCAAAATTATTGCAAAGAACCATCAGTTCCTTGGTGTTAATAATCTTATGCGCAATGTTGAACGCCGGGAAGAGCTTAAAGGAAAGCTTGGTGTCTTCTGGCATACTCAAGGCTCCGGCAAATCATATTCTATGGTTTTCTTTGCAAGAAAGTGTGCCCGTAAATTAAAAGGCAATTTCACTTTCTTTATTGTTACAGACCGAACAGACCTTGATACACAGATTTATAAAAACTTTGTACGCACAGAAGTTATCGGCAACAAAGAAGAATGTCAGCCAAAAAACTCGGAACAGCTTCGTGAATATCTTAAGAGCAACAAGAAATTCATTTTCTCTATGATTCATAAGTTCCGCTATGATAAGGGAAAGAAATATCCTGTTCTCAGTGAGCGTAATGATATTTTTGTTTTGATTGATGAAGCACACCGTACACAGTATAAAGACCTGGCAGAGAATATGCACACTGCTTTGCCGAATGCAAACTTTATTGCATTTACCGGAACACCTCTGCTTGGCACAAAACGTCTTACTAATCAGTGGTTCGGTGATTATGTTTCTGAATACAATTTTGCACAGTCGGTAGAAGATGGTTCTACGGTTCCTCTTTTCTACAGCCGCCGTGTGCCTGAAGTCGGTCTTACAAATAACTTCCTTGATGATGATATTGTAGACATCATTGAAGATGAAAATCTTAATGAAGAAGAAATAAAAAAGCTTGAAGATTCTGGCAGCAAAATTATTGAAGTTCTTAAACGAGATGAACGTCTTGATAAAATTGCCGCAGATATTGCACATCATTTCCCTAGACGTGGCTTCCTTGGAAAGGGAATGGTAGTTTCAGTTGACAAGTTTACTGCTGTAAAAATGTATGACAAAGTTCAGCATTACTGGGATCTAGAAAAGAAACAGCTGATGATTGACCGCAGTAATGCCAAAACAAAAGAAGAGCGTGACGAAATCAACGCCCGTCTTGATTACATGAACAATGTTGAAATGGCAGTAATCATTTCTGAAGATGCAGATGAAGAAAAGAAGTTTGCCGAACAGGGATTAAACATAAAACCTCACCGAGACAAGATGAATAAGATTGTCGACGGCGTAGATATTGAAGACCGCTTCAAAGATAAGAACGATCCGTTGCAACTGGTATTTGTTTGTGCAATGTGGCTTACAGGTTTTGATGTTCCAAACCTTTCTACGCTCTATCTTGATAAGCCTATGAAAGGCCATACTCTTATGCAGGCAATTGCACGAGCAAACCGTGTTTATCCGGGTAAAACAAGCGGTATCATTGTCGATTATGTAAATGTCTTTAAGTATATGCAGCAGGCCCTTACCGATTATGCAACCGGCGATGACGGAGATGAGTTCCCTGCAAAAGATATTGAATACCTTCTTGAATTGATTGGACAAAGCATTGATGAAGCAGATGAGTTTTTAAGCGAACTTGATATCAGTCTTGATGAAATTAATAAGCTTCCTGAAGACTTAGAAAAACTTGAAGCCTTGAGAAATGCACTGGAAATCATTTACCAGAAAGACGAAGGTAAAGAAAAGTTCCGCGTTATTACAAATACAATGCTTAATCTTTATGAAGCAAGCAAACCTGAAATTTTTGAAATGGGCTGGCAGAACGAAAAGTTCAAGCCGCTAAAGTATCTGAATGATTTGATGAACAACAATGTTGATGATGAAAAACTAGACCGTGCAAAGGCCAGAATGCAGGCATTGCTTGATACATCAGTCAGTTCAGAAAAACCTGAAGATACCAGCGACCCTAACGGCAAAAAATCATCTAATTATCTTATTCACGAATTCAAAGTCATAGACCTTTCAAAAGTTAATGTAGAAGAACTTCGCAAAGAAATACACAAGGCGCAGTATAAAGCCATTGAAATTGATGACATGAAAGCGTTCATTCAGAAAATGCTTCAGATTATGATAAACAAAAATACAACCCGTATATCTTTTAGTGAACGCTTCAAAAACATCATTGACCAATACAATGCCGGCGGTAGTGAAAACGAAGATTACTACGAGCAACTCTTACAGCTTATTGAAGATATGAAAAATGAAGGTAAGCGAGCCGAAACAGAAGGCCTTACCGAAGAAGAACTGGAAATGTTTGACCTTCTTATAAAAGGCCGAAAACTCACAAAAGAAGAAGAACAGAAAGTTAAGCTTGCTGCAAAAAATCTCTATAAAAAACTCACAGAAGAAAAACAAAATCTTTTTGTTGTAGACTGGTATAAAGACGAGCAGGCTTCTACTACGGTAAAAGACGCAATCATTTCTTCCCTAGATGCAGACTTACCACAGAGTTTTGATAAAGAGGCTTTTGATTCCAAAATCAATTTGCTGCTTAATCATTTTGTAGATATGTCTGTTCAGCATTACGGCTGGCTTGGTGATGTAGCATAAAGTTTTTCAAATTATTTGTAATGTAGATTTTTTTTCCGTATTGCATTAAACTTCAATTTAAACGCCAGATAATAGCAGGTGTTGCGGGCGGCAATTGAGCCCGCATGAAGGGGTAGGCGAAAACCGAAGGGTTGAGCCGAGGGGGAGTCTTCCCCCGCCTGAAAATGAAAAATAGAGGTCATTTCGACAAGCCCTTCGACAAGTTCAGGGACCGCTCAATGACCGGGAAGAAAAGGAACTATTATGGATTTTGTAAAACCTAACGGAAAGCGCCGCGTTGTAATTACTGGCGCAGGAATGATAAGCGGTCTTGGTCAGAACTGGGACGAAGCTTACGAGCAGCTTAAAAGCTACAAAAACTGCATTAAAAATATGGAAGACTGGCATGACATTCAGGGAATGAACACTCATCTTGCCTGTCCTGCAAAAGGGGAACTTCCTAAATATCCAAGAAAACTGGTTCGCGGAATGGGTCGCGTTGCCCTTCTTTCTTACCACACTTCACAGATGGCGTTAAAGATGGCAGGCCTTTTGAAGGAAGACGGAGACGTTATTGATGAACTTAAAAATGGACGCACTGGCGTAGCTTACGGTTCATCTATGGGTTCTTTTGATTCTATTCAGGAACTCACAAGCGTTATGCAGGACCGCTGCACTGCAAAAGTAAACTCTTCTACATATATCAAATGTATGCCACATACTTGTGCTGCAAATATCGAAGTAACTTACCAGCTGAAAGGTCGAATGATCGTAACTTCTGAAGCTTGTACTTCCGGAAGCCAGTCTATCGGCTATGGATACGAAACTATCGAAAACGGCTTGCAGGACATTATGATTTGCGGTGGTGCTGAAGAACTTTGTCCGCCGGACGCTGCAATTTTTGACCAGCTGGGTTCAACTTCAATCCGTAACGAACACCCGGAAACAGCTCCAAGCCCGTTCGATAAGGACCGCGATGGTCTTGTAATCGGTGAAGGTGCCGGCACTCTGATTCTTGAAGACCTTGAACACGCTGTAAAACGCGGTGCTAAAATCTATGCTGAAATCGTAGGTTTTGGAACAAACACTGACGGAACTCATATTACCAGCCCTAACAGCGAAACTATGGGAATCTGTATGCAGCTTGCTCTGGACAGTGCAGGTCTTAAGGGTGACGAAATCGCTTATGTAAACGCTCACGGAACTTCTACTCACCACGGTGACATTGCAGAAACAACTGCTACTGCCCGTGTATTCGGCCGCAAGGTTCCTATTTCTTCTACAAAATCATACATCGGACATACTCTTGGTGCCTGTGGTGCCGTAGAAGCATGGCTTACGATTAATATGATGAACGTGGGCTGGTTCCACCCAACATTGAACCTTAATAATATTGACCCGGAATGTGGCGATTTGGACTACATCAGGGGCGAAGGTAGAAAAATTGATGCTGAATATGTAATGTCGAACAATTTTGCCTTTGCGGGAATTAATACTTCGCTGATTTTTAAGAAGTGGCACGAATAAATTAAGAGGGTGGAACCATCGCTCGATGAATCTCGCTCTGAGCGTTTTATCGATAAGCCTAAAACAACCCTGACGGCTTGTTTTTTAACGGCTTTTCGATTTAACGCAGGTTCCACCCGACACTCAACTTGAATAATATTGACCCGGAATGTGGTGATTTGGACTACATCCGAGGCGAAGGTAGAAAAATTGATGCTGAATATGTTATTCTTAAATCGAAGAACCGTTAAAAAATGTTGCGACAGCAATATTTTAGGTTCATCGATAAATGGAGGGGGCGATGACCGGTAGAGGCATCGCCGAATAACTTCGCGTTCGCTGGAATAAATACTTCTTTGATTTTCAAGAAGTGGCACGAATAAATTAAGAGGGTGGAACCATCGCTCGATGAATCTCGCTCTGAGCGTTTTATCGCCTTATAACAGAAAGCCATCTGAGGTAATCTCAGGTGGCTTTTTTTGCCGGAGGTACCAGTTTGCCGGAGATGAAAATGCGGATAAAAATATTCGTTGACGGATGGGAAAATTGACTTGATAATTAAAAAGAAATGAAGGAACTGAACGAAAAGATAAAGGGGTAAAAAATACTGTTCAATAAGGCAGACAAAATGATTTTGCCACGGATTTTACTGACATGAGAGGCAGCACATATGAAAATAAAGAGGCTTGAGTATTTATTATTTCATTTCAAACTTTTTTTAGGTGCGCTTTTCTTTGCCCTGCTTTTTTCCTCCTGTACTTCCTTTGAATCTTGCAAAGCTTTTTCTTTGGCTACAAGAGGAAAGGAAGCTGAATCTTCTCAAACTCAAAAATCTCCTTTGCCGGCCGGCTCTTTGGATGCTGACCTGACTTCTGAAGTTCAGAAGATTTCTTTTTCAGCCGGCATCTGGGATTCTTCTTCCGATCTTTATATTCTTCCTGTAATAGAAACATCTGATATTCACGGAAATATTATCTTTGAAAAAAATGAACAGATTCACTACCGACTTTCTTATATTGCAGACAAGGTAAAAGATATTCGTGGCTATTCTTCTGCTTATGATGCAAAAAAACTTCTTCTTTTAGACGGCGGGGATATTTATCAGGGGAACATTTTTTCAAATCTGGAAAAGGGAAAATGCATGTACATGGCCCTTGATTTAATGGACTATGATGCAGTTGCTCTGGGAAACCATGAATTTGACTGGGGTTTTGAAAATATGGTGGAAAAAGACAGTACCCTTCCTGCCTATAAAATGGGACTTAAAAAGTTTCCTAACCAGGTGCCTGTTCTTGCCTTGAATCTCTATCAGAATCAAAATAAGGTGGCGGATGGTGCATCCCGGGGAAAGATTGTTTTGAACAGACCTGCAAAAGACTATGTAATTCTTGAAAAAAAAGCCATTAATCAGAAAGGACAGGAGATAGCTGTTCGAATTGCCGTTGTGGGGTATGTCTGCGATTATTCAAGGAGTATTTTAGCGTCAGAATTTGGTGAAAAGGGTTTTAAAATCAAAAGCAGTCTGGAGCCGGCAAATAATCTTGCCTATGAACTTGAATTTAAGGGGCTGTGTGACGCAAGCCTTCTTCTTATGCATGCAGATGCTCAGGAGAGGGCGGAAAAACTGGGAGAGGATTCTGTTTTTGACCTGGTATTGGGCGGACACAGTCACAGAAAAAATTGCGGAAAAACTTCATGGGGGCTTACCTATCTTCAGCCTTCTGCCCATGCTACTTCTTACTGTTACAGTCAGCTTGCATTCAAAAAGGAAGAAAGCGGAAAAGTCATTTTTTGCGGAACCTTGCAGGATCAGGTGATTTCAGTAGATGATTCAAAAAATACTGCCGCCAGGCCGGAAGAAAACAAAGAGGATCTGGATGATGAAATTTTAGAGCTTTCAAAACAAACTCTTGCCAGAACAAATCTTGTTCGCCAGAAGAAATTTGGAGTAATAAAGGAAAACGTAACAAAAAATCCCCTTAAAATGAGCGGAGGAAGGGCCTGCCTTAAGGCAAACTGGATGTGCGATATTATCCGCCGGGTGGCAGACGCAGATATTGCCTTTCAGAATTCCGGCGGAGTTAGAGCCGGTAATTTTACTCTTGATGAAAAGGGGCAGTGCCAGATTACCATTAATGATTTGTACAATCTTTTTCCATTTGAAAACCGCATTTATGTTTATAAACTTACTTACCAGGAGCTTCTTACCCTTTTTGACTATGCCATGACTTCCAGTGGAAGCGGACTTTTTTACTACCAGACAGGAATTTTCTGCCATTATGCTGAAAATTCCGGGGCTAAGGGAAATAATGATTCAAAGGGGAAAAATACAGGCAACAACTATTATGTAAAAGAGCTTAAAAAAGATGGTATTACAATTTATAAGGACGGCCAGTGGCTTGAGGGCTGGAAAAACAAATATGTGAGGGTAGCTGTAAACGAATTTTCTGCAAGCAATAACAGGCCAGACTCAGTTAGCGGAATGTCCAATCCCTGCCTTGAGTGGAACAAGGGTGAAAAACTTGTTGAAGCAGATAAAATTGACAGGGAAGGCGCTGAAAAAGTGCTGAAAGAAGAGGCAAAAAAGAACTCCGGACTTTTGAGGGTGGAAGACAGGTCTTACTTTATCTTAGAAAATTAAATGCACTGTTTGTCCCTGAGACGAATTCTCTGTGCCATTGGATTTTTTTTGTTTTTTTCGTATAATTCAAAAAAATAATTATTAAGAAGGCTAGTGATGTCAGTTACTGTAAAAGGTGAAAACCTTACTATTGAAGACGTTTGCAGCGTTGCATACAAGAATGAAGAGGTAAAGCTTCCGGAAGATAAAGCATTCTGGGAGAGAATGGAGAAATCAAGACAGTTTTTAATCGATTATATAAATACAGGTGTTCCAACTTATGGAGTAACAACTGATTTTGGAGACAGCTGTCACAATCAGATTAGTGTAGATAAGGCAGGAGAACTTCAGCGCACAATCGCAACCTACCACGGAATCGGTCTTGGCCCGAAATTTGACCACGAAACCGGACGCGCCGTAGTTCTTGCCCGCCTGAACGGAAATGTAAAGGGTGCTCACAGCGCAATCCGTCCGGAACTTGCCAGAATGATGCAGACTCTGCTGAACAAGGATATTATTCCTGTAATTCCCCAGCTGGGATCTGTAGGCGCTTCCGGCGACCTTACTCCTTTGAGCTATCTTGCAGCCGTTATCATGGGGCAGCGGGATGTTTACTATAAGGGAAAAATTTGCCCTACAATGGAAGCATTCAAGGCTGAAGGAATTGAGCCTCTTCCAATTGAAGCAAAAGAAGGCCTGGCAATTATGAACGGAACTTCCGTAATGACTGCAGTTGCCAGCCTTGCATGGAAAAAGGCTCAGAGACTGGCAAACATTTCTGACTTTTTGACTGCCGTTACTTCAGAAATCACCCGGGGAAAAGACACTCCTTTTATAACCAAGGTAAGCCAGCTTAAAAATCATCGCGGCCAGATGGAAAGCGCCGTTTATGTTCATAACATCATCATCGATTCAAAAAGAGTCTGGAAGTACGAGGATTTCTTAAAGAATCAGATTGAAAAAATGGACGGAAAGGGCTTTGTTGCCCAGACAAATAAAATTCAGGACAGATATTCTATCCGCTGTGCTCCTCAGATTAACGGTGTTTACCGTGACACACTGCGCCTTGCTCACGACTGGATTGAAGAAGAACTGAACAGCGCAAACGACAATCCTCTGGTAGATATCGATGTGGGACAGGTTTACAATACCGGCAATTTCTACGGCGGACACATCTGTGCAGCCTGCGATTATCTTCGCACCGCTTTAGCAAATATTGCCGACCTTTCTGACAAGCAGGCTGAAATTATCATCGACGGAAAGTTTAACGGTCTTACAGAAAACCTGATTCCATTTACACCTGCTGATCACCCTCGCGCCGGCCTGCGTCTGGGCTTTAAGGCTGCCCAGATTACAATCAGCGCAATCCGCGGTGAAGTTGCAACCTACTGCTTCCCTGTTTCTTTGACTTCTGCACCAACTGAAGCCCTGAACCAGGATAAGGTAAGTATGGGAACAATTTCTGCCCGCAAACTGAGTGAGCAGATTGAGCTTGTATTCCTGCAGTTTGCTACCCACCTGCTGGCCGCAATGCAGGCAGTTGACCTGGCTGGAATTGAAGACTTTGCCCCCTTCACAAAGAAAGTTCATGCTGAAGTAAGAAAGATGAGCGCTTTTGTAGAAGATGACCGGGCTCTGGACAAGGAAGCAACAGCGGTAGCAGAATGGCTTAAAAAAACAGAACTTTTTGCCTAAAAGGTTTTAAAAAAGCGGACCCCGGGAGGAAATTTTCTGTCTGGGGTAATTTTATATAATTTGACTTGATTTTTTCTGGAGGAAGACATGACTGGACTTGAAAAGGCGGAAACAGCCGCTTCTTACAAAAGAAATGGTGTATGCAACTGCTGTCAGGCAGTAACCAGCGTTTATGCTGAGGAAACTGGTCTTTCTTCAGAAGTTTTAAGCCAGATTACCTCAGGTTTTGCTGCCGGTATGGGCTGCATGGAAGCCACTTGTGGAGCCCTGATTGGAGCCAATATCATTGCGGGGCTTAAAAGCGGGGGAAGGGGAACTGTCCGACTTTCCCGGGAGCTGCTTTCTCTTTTTAAGGAAAAGTGCGGTGCTACAATCTGCAAGGATTTAAAGGGAATTGAAAGTGGAAAAGTCCTTTGTGAATGCGACCAGTGTGTAAAAAATGCAGTTCTTGCCTTAGAGGAAGTTTTAAGCAGGGCTTAGAAAATCTGAAGATTGAAGGATATTTACAGCGCCATAAAACTTTTGGTGAAAAATCTTTTTTATTGAAAAGTTATCCGCGCGCCCGTGGAAGGGTTTTGCGACCGCAAGGGAGCAAAAGGCTTTGAGCGAAAGGGCCTGGGCGGGTAACTTTTTTTATTGCCTGGCCGGCAACTGGACGGTAAATAAGAAGGCGGCTTTTGTGACATGTGAATGAAAGCCCTGAAGCCAAAGACCGAGCGTGAGCGGGCCCTGGAAGGGGCGTAGGTGGAAGATTTCGCGGCCAGAAAATAAGTCTTTGTCTCCGGCATCCGGCAAAAAACAACTTTTAAAAATCAAAAAAATCTGCTATTATTTTCCTATGGTAACTAACGATAAGGCTATTGTTTCTTTTAAGCATAAGATTATGGAAGAGGTTTGCCGGCTGGCATGGGAAGGAAAGCTTTCTGCAGATGAGAAGGAAAAGCTGGTCTACAAAATGGTGCCGGGTCCTAAATCTTCCTACTGTTGTATTTACAAGGAAAGGGAAATTGTAAAGCAGAGGATTCATCTGGCCTGTGCGGAATGCCCTACTGACAGAGAAGAGAGCGACTGCGTGGTTCAGGTGATTAATGCGGCCTGCGACGACTGTCCTATTTCCGCCTATTCGGTTACTTCTATCTGCCGTTTCTGTATTGGACGGCCTTGCATTAACTCCTGCCGTTTTAACGCCATTACTCCGGGTGAAGTTCGAATGCACATTGATTCTGCAAAATGTAAGGAATGCGGAATGTGCGCTAAGGCCTGTCCTTACGGGGCTATTGTTCACCTGGAGCGCCCCTGCAAAAAAGCCTGCCCTGTAGGAGCAATTACCTATGATGAATTTGGTTTTTGTCGTATAAATGAGGAGCGCTGCATTCAGTGCGGTCACTGTATTCATTCATGCCCTTTTGGAGCTATCGGTTCAAAAACCTATCTTGTAAATATTATCAACGACATTCTGGCCGGAAAGGAAGTGATTGCCATGTGCGCACCTGCTACGGAAGGCCAGTTTGGGGAAAATATTACCATGGCCAGCGTGCGCTCTGCCCTGATGAAGATGGGCTTCAGCGACATGGTTGAAGTTGGCCTTGGTGGGGATATGACTGCGGCTTACGAATCCCTGGAGTGGAGCGAAGCCATAAAGGAAGGCAGAAAAATGACCACTTCCTGCTGTCCTGCCTTTATTAATCTTTTGAAGCAGCATTTTCCGGATATTTTTAAGAACAATAAATCCAATACAATTTCTCCAATGTGCGCAATTTCCCGCTATCTTAAGGCTACCCGTCCTGGCTGCGTAACGGTTTTTGTGGGACCTTGTATTGCAAAAAAATCTGAAGCCAACGATCCTTCTATTCCGGATAACGCTGACTACGCCATTACTTACGGAGAACTGAGGGCTTTGATGCGCTCAAAGGATTTGTCTTTTGAAGCTGTAGAAGAAGAATATCAGGAAGCCAGCGTTTTTGGAAAGAAATTCGCTTCTTCCGGCGGTGTTGCAGATGCCGTTCTGGAATGTATGAAAGAGCGGGGCGAAGATGTTAGCGGCATAAAGCTTTTGAAATGCGCCGGCGGCAAGGAGTGTATGAAAGCCATCGCCCAGTTAAAACTTGGAAATCTGCAGGAAGATTTTGTTGAAGGAATGGTTTGCTCCGGCGGTTGTGTAGGCGGCCCAAGTAAGCACAAGACTGAGGTGGAAATTTCCCGCGCCAGGGAAAGTCTTTTGGGAAAGGCGGACGACAGAAAGATTCTGGAGAATTTGAAGAATTATCCTATGGATAAGTTTTCCATGTATAGGGATGGAAAATAGATGGAAAATAGATTTGCGAAAAAGACCATAATGAGTTAAAATACGTTCCTGTATAAGAGGTAAGTAAATGGAAAGAATGCAATGCGACAGTTGTGGATATGTTTATGATAAAGATCAGGGAGATCCTGCTCACGGAGTACCTGCGGGAACAGCCTGGGCTGATGTACCTGCTGACTATACCTGTCCTCAGTGCGGGGCTGCAAAAGACGTATTTATTGTTGAATAAATTGTAGAAAAAAATATTTGTTTCCTATATAATTAAGTCCCGTATGAAAAAGGGATTTGACAACGATAAGTATCTGAAGATACAGTCAGAACACATTAAGGAAAGAATCGGGAAGTTTGGAAACAAACTTTATTTGGAATTTGGCGGAAAGCTTTTTGATGATTATCATGCTTCCCGCGTTCTTCCAGGCTTTGAACCGGACAGTAAGCTTAAAATGCTGATGCAGCTGGCTGATTGTGCAGAAATTGTAATCGTAATCAGTGCTGTGGACATCGAAAAAAATAAGGTTCGCGGAGATTTGGGAATCACTTACGATATGGACGTTCTTCGTCTTCGTGATGAATTCCAAAGTCGCGGTCTTATGGTTGGAAGCGTTGTTATAACTCACTATCAGGGTCAGGCTGCCGCCGATATTTTCAGAAAAAAACTCAAAAAACTTAAAATCAAAACCTACGTTCATTATACCATTCCTGGCTATCCTTCAAATGTTGCTCTTATCAACAGCGACGAAGGCTACGGAAAGAATGACTACATCGAAACATCCCGCCCTCTGGTTGTAATTACAGCCCCAGGTCCTGGAAGCGGAAAAATGGCTACATGTTTGAGCCAGCTTTATCAGGATAACCGCCGGGGAATCAAGTCGGGCTACGCAAAATTTGAAACATTCCCAATCTGGAATCTTCCCTTAAAACATCCTGTAAATGTGGCTTACGAAGCTGCAACTGCGGATTTAAACGATGTGAATATGATTGACCCATGGCATCTTGAAGCCTATGGTGAGACTACCGTAAATTACAACCGTGATATTGAAATTTATCCTGTTCTGGATGCCATTTTTAAGGGAATCTACGGTGAAAATCCTTATAAATCTCCTACAGATATGGGCGTTAACATGGCCGGCAACTGTATTTTTGACGATGAAGTTTGCCGTGAAGCCAGCCGTCAGGAAATCATTCGCCGCTACTACAATGCCTTAGGTCAGCTTGCAGAAGGAAAGGGTACTGAAGAAGAAGTTAATAAAATTGAACTTTTGATGCAGCAGGCTCAGATTTCTACAAAGGATAGAAAGGTTACTGTTGCTGCTGTGGAAAGAGGACAGAAAAGCGGAGTTCCTTCTGCTGCCATTGAGCTTGAAGACGGAACTATCATCACAAGTGAAACTTCGGATTTGCTTGGAACCAGTGCCGCTTTGATTTTGAATGCAACTAAATATCTTGCAGGCATTGACCACAAGGTAAAACTTATTCCAACCAGCATGATTGAACCTATTCAGAACATGAAGGTTACATACCTCCGGGGAAACAATCCTCGTCTTCACACAGATGAAGTTCTGGTTGCCCTTGCCATGCTTTCTAAAGAAGATGAAAACTGTGAAAAGGCTCTTAAACAGCTGCCACGTTTTGCAGGCTGTCAGGTTCATACAACTGTTCTTTTAAGCGAAGTTGACAGAAAAATCTTTAAGAAACTGGGAGTTGAACTTACCTGCGAACCTGTTGCAAAAAAGAACAGGATTATGCGCTAGTTTTTTAGGAATTTTTTTAATTTTATCAGGGAGGCGGAAGTCGTGGATTTTGAAACAGCTGAAAAATTACGCATGCTTTCAAATAAGTACGAAACCGCCTCTTTTTGTGACCAGGACCCCAGTCAGTTTTTGCGCCGCTATTCTGACCCTAAAGAGGCAGAGGCGGCTTCTTTTTTTGCGGCTCTTCTTTCCTTTGGCTCTCGGTCTATCTTTATTCCAAAAATAAAGTATGTTTTTGATCTGGCAGATAAAGGAAGAGAAAAGTCTCTTATTTCTGATGGCGGGTGCTACGGCGGAAATACATTCGTTTCTGACCCTTCCGGGGCTTCCGGTTTTTACAAGTGGATTTTGACTGGAGCTTTTGAAAAAGATTTTTACAGTCCGGATGGAAATAATTCTCAGAAATTTTACCGTTTTTATTCATATCAGGATATACTCACTTTTTTTGAAGAATTGCAGGCAATCTTTCAGAATTACAGGTCTCTGGGCCAGGCTGTAAAGCAGAAAATGGAAGAAATGTCAGAAGGGGCAAAGTCACAGTCCCCTTGCTCTGAGGCGGGAAAGTCAAACTCCAGGTCCCCTTACTCTGAGGCGGGAAAATTTGCTCCTGCTCTTCTATGCACAGATGCCATCATTTCATTTTTTGAAAAGTCAAAAATTGTTCCAAAAGGTAAAAGTTCAGCCAAAAAAAGACTTTTTATGTTTTTACGCTGGATGGTTCGTCCTTCTTCCCCGGTGGATTTAGGCCTGTGGGACTGGCTTTCTCCTTCTTCACTTATTATTCCTCTTGATACCCATGTCCTTTCTGAAAGTCAAAAACTCTCTTTAATTCCAGAAAAATCAGCCTGTTCCATAAAAACGGCCCTGCTCCTTTCCGATAAATTAAGTGAAGTGTGGCCTGATGATCCTTTGAAAGGAGATTTTGCCCTCTTTGGACTTGGGGTGGACTCCGGCAAAGTAGACTCCAGCAAAGTGGACTCCGGCAAAGTAGACTCCAGCGAAGTATCTTCCAGTGATGTAGGCTCCATGGAATAATGAAGGAGAGAATTAAGATGAAAAGCGGAAAAAATATTTTGATAATAACAGAAAGACTGCCCCGAAAGGCTGCTTTTGCATTTCTTCTTTTTTTTAATTTTTTCATATTTTTGAATTCAGTCCTTTTTGCCCAAAGCTCGGACATTGTGAACCTTACCTACAATGGAGGCGGAAACTATACTCTGGTTGAGCGTACTGATTTACGGCGCTACGATAATGGAAAATACGTAGGGCTTGTAAGTAGAGAAGTCAGGTCTTTTATCACCCGTACATCCGCTCCTGGAAATGTGGCCAGCAGGGCAAGTTTTTACGAGGGCAGTTTTTATATTGAGGAAGATACCAGGCGGGCAAGTGTTAATGTGAATCAGGGACTTCACGATTCCATTCCTTCAGCCTTTAGGATTACAAGTTCCGGTGAGCTTATAATGACAGAAGATCACGGCTATCCTTCCTTCAGAAGTTTTCCTGCCTTTACTTCTTCTTCTGTAAAAACAGGAGACAGGTGGCAGGCAAAGGCTGAAAGAGCTGTGGACCCGCTGAACAAGGGCATCCCCACAAAAATTCCAATGTATGTAGAATACACTTATCTTGGAGAAGGCCAGTCCAGGGGACAGGATGTTTACATTCTTCAGGCAAAGTGGGCAACCCGCTACGGAATCAGTTACACTGACTGGGGTGGTGACAAGGATTTACAGAAGGCCTGGGGAACTCACAATGCTACCATGCACATAAACAAGTACACTGGCTATGCGGAAGTTGTTCGTGACAGCGTAGATGAAACTTTTGAATATTCAGATGGAAATAAAATCACTTTTAAGGGAACTATAAGTCTCTTTACCGAATACCCACCGGCTGTGGACAGAAGCAAAATCATTCCTGCTTTGCAGAGGGCTCTTGCACTTAACGATGAAGAGGTTCAGAAACTTTCAGAACCTCTTGTAAAAAAAGGAGGAGCAATTGCCAGAGCTGATGGAGGCTCTGCCGCGGGTGGAAATTCTGCAGGGGGAGCTGGAACTGGTCTGACAGTGGCAGGGGGAGCTGGCGGACTTGCAGGAGGAAGCGAAAGTGTGCCAGGCCTCCCTGGTGTAAGAGCTTCTTATTCCGGTTCGGCTTCCGATTTGGGTAGCAGGCTTGCCCAGGTTCAGGCAGATAAAAATCCTTCCGGCAAAGGAAAGGACATAAAGGTTGAAAATACAGAGGCCGGAATCCGTCTTACAATGCAGAATCTTCGCTTTAAGCCTGACAGCGAAGAACTTTTGCCTGGCGAAGAAAGCCGCCTGGATTTGATTGCATCTCTTTTAAAAGAAATACCTGAATCTCTCTTTCTGGTGGAAGGTCATACGGCAAGCACGGGAAACCCTAAGGGGGAACAGAGACTTTCTGAACTGCGTGCAAAATCAATTGCGGCAGAACTGGTAAAGAGGGGGATTTCTGGCGGCCGTTTTATCTGTAAGGGAAGTGGAGCCAGTAAGCCGGTGGCGGACAATTCTAGTGCTGAAGGAAAGGCTTTTAACCGCCGTGTTGAAATCACCATTCTTGAGTAGAAAGGGCCGGCTTATTTTAGTGCACCTATCCGCTTTTTTGAGCCGTGAATATCAGTTTGTTAATTGGAGGAGCTTGCGGCGGCTTTGTGAATGATATTATATTTTTTCAAGGCCTATAAATGCTGTTACAGATTTTTCCGGCGCCATGATAAGGCTTTCCATAAGGGTTAAACCGATTTTTTCAAGGGGCAGAAGTCTGAAAAAATCCTTCTGCATTTCAAGGCTGATGTCGCCATAACCAGGACTGTAACGGGGGTGGGCCTTGTAACCTTTTGCCAGATATTCTTCCTTGATTTTTTTGTTCAGTAATTCCGTAAGGCTTTCCGCATACATGGCACCTGTCGCCTGAAAAACAGCTGCTTCTGTGCTGCCTGAAAGCTGGGCTTTCCTGATTTTCTGGTCTACAAGAGGTCCGATTGTTAGGCCAAAAAGAATGATTTTGCTGCAATTTCGTAAATTTATTCCAAGATTTTTTGAAAAAAAGTTCAAATCTGCAAATGAAATCTGATAATCAGGGAGTTTTGACGGTGAATTCTGATTCTGGAGGGCTTGGGAACTTTCTTTACTTTTTTCTTTTCCCCCGAGGGCTTCTGATTTTTCTTCTTTTTTTTCAGATATTGTAAGGTCAAATTCCTTGTAGCAGGCTTTTGGAGTCAAAAGTTTCTGCATTTCCAGGGCGCTTTTTTCAATCAGGCTTTTGACATTTTCCGGAATGGCTGAATCCTTTTTGTAGCCCAGATAGCGCTGAATTTCTGAGATGTCTGCTTTTAGTTCATTTTTGTCAGGAAAGAAGAAAAGGGCTTGCATAGTAAAATTATAGGTAAAAGCAGGAGCCTGTGCAAGTCATGCT
>JAILKG010000294.1 GCA_024693915.1 Treponema sp. | reverse complement strand
GGAAAGTACCGGTGAACCAATGAAGATTCATGTTACAGAAAATACCTACCAGATGACAAAAGACAGCTTTAATTACAGTGAAGGAATTGAAGTTGAAGTTAAAGGTAAGGGAAAGATGAAAACATATTTCTTATAAATTATTTTAGGAAAGAGTGATTGCCTTTACAGGGCAGCTCTTTCGGCATTGACCGCAGCGTATGCAGTCAATGCTGTTTGGATTTTTCCAAACCTTTATGTCCAGTTTGCATTCCTTCTGACAAGCTCCGCAGGCTGTACATTTTGAAGAGTCCACCCGATATCTGATAAAGGAAACTTTATTAAAAAGGCCGTAAACTGCCCCCAGAGGACAGAAAATGCGGCAGAAGGGTCTGTAAACTGGAATTGATAAAAGAATTATAAATATCAGAATAAAAAGTTTCCATTTGAATAAAAAGCCCACTGCACTTCTTATGGCAGAATTTGCCAGCACCAGGGGAATTCCACCTTCTAAAGTTCCAGCCGGGCAAATGTATTTACAAAACCAGGGTTTGCCCAGTCCCGTTATATCCACTACAAATAATGGAAGCAGAATTACAAAAATCAGCAGAATAAAATATCTTATAAAGTGCAATACTTTTTGGCCGGGAAGGCGCCTGATTTTCTTAAAAAAAGGAATTTTATAGAGCAGGTCCTGTACCAAACCAAAAGGACACAAAAATCCGCAGGTAAAACGTCCCAAAAAAGTTCCAAAAAGAACTAAAAAACCTGTTACATAAAGGGAAAACTTAAAGGACCTGCCGGAAAGGCTTGACTGAAGAGCTCCAATAGGGCAGGAAAAGAGGGCGCCCGGGCAGGAATAGCAGTTTAAGCCGGGAATACAGACATATTTTGTATTTCCTGTAAAAATTCTACCCTGAGCAAACCCCTTAAAATAAGCATTAGTAAAAAGAGCAAAAGAGACCTGAATAAATAGGCGAAGTGAAGAAAAAGAAGCTTTTTTTTTCATCAGCCAATTCCTATGCATTCAAGGCAGATTCTTACAGCTTTTGAAAAAACTGCTGCGGCATCTCCAGAAAGAATTCCTGAAAGTATTAAGACTGAGGCTAAAAGGAGTAAAAAAAATCTTGCTGCTATAATTTTCCGGGATTTTTCTTCCGGCTTTTCTTCTTTTAAGTCTCCGTCAATACTTTTCAAGTTTCTTCCTTTTGATATTCAACTTCAAAACTGGCTTGCCTCAGCTTTTCTAATTCCAGTCTTTTAAACCTTAAACTGTTCCAGAAGTCCGTTCATTACATCAATATTCTGCTTTGTCTGCAGAGCAAGATCAGAAACACTTTGAGAAGAAGCGCTGATTTCCTTTGAACCTGCAGCCATCTCATCCATGCTTCCAAGAATTACATCCGAAATCTGGTTTACATCGCCCATATCGGCCATTACATCTTTTACACCTGTTTTTAATTCTCCAGACTTTTCGTTTACTTCCATAGACTGATTTCTCATGTCGCTTAAAGCATCCAGAATCTGATGAGAAGCGCTTTCCTGCTCGCTCATGGCATTGTCAATCTGAACCATAAGCTGTTCGGTTTCTCCAACCTGGCTTACAATTGCATCAAAAGCATTTCTTGTATCGTTAGAAAGATTTACGACTTCAGAAATTGAAAGAGAAATCTTCTTAAGCTCTTCGTTTATGTTTTTTGACTGAGCACTGGAAGTTTCTGCCAGTTTTCGAATTTCGTCAGCAACAACGCTAAAGCCCCTTCCTGCTTCACCGGCATGAGCCGCTTCAATTGCTGCATTCATGGCAAGAAGGTTTGTCTGGCTTGCAACAGAAGCAATCATATTATTTGCCTGAAGAAGCATTGACGACTGTTCAGACATTAAATTAACTTTTTCTGCAACATTGGACATCTTTGAATTTCCGCTTGAAATCTGATTATCCAGAGCCTTAAAGCTGTCCGCCATTTTTCTGACTGAGTTTGTAACAGAAGTAATGTTTCCAAGCATTTCTTCAATAGCAGCACTGGACTGGGTAATTCCGGCAGTCTGATTATTGATAAGATCACCAAGATTTTCTACAGTTATATTTGACTGCTTTAATACATTTGAAGTATTTGTAACAGCCTCAGACTGGCTCTGAGACTGCTTTCTTACAGACTCAATATTGGCCATAATTTCTGCTGTGGCGCTGGCAGACTGCTGGGAGTTTGTTCCAAGATTTTCACCGATTCTTGCAAGCTCCGTCTGAGCTCCATTCAGTTTTGTTATAATATCCTGAAGAATTTCAAGGAAGGTATTGATATTTCGTCCGATTTCATCAAGTTCATCTCTACCCTTGATTGGAAGACGATAGGTAAGATCAGCTTCACCGGAAGAAAGATTCTTTACAGCCTTCAAAAGGAATTTAAGCTTTTTAAGAATTGTTTCATAAACAATGGCAATTACAATTAAAAGAATTGCAATAGTAAAAGTAATTGCAAAAATAAGAAGAGGAAGGAAAACTCCGCTTGAAATTTCATTAATATCGCTCATTGGTTTTCCTACAAACATAGTTGTAAGAAATTTTTCCTCGTTATCGTAATATGGAAAATAATTTACAAGATATTTTTCTCCATTAATTATTGCAGTTGAAATTGTTCTTTCACCTCTTTCTGCAGCCTGAATGAATTTATTGTCAGCCTGGGTTCCCTTCATTCCTTCAAGAGTTGTATAAACACGGGTATTGCCTTCAAAAATAGTAAATTCAAGTCCCATAAAATCAGAAATACTTTCTACAAATTCCTGAGTGGTAACCTTGGTTCGCATCAAAACTGATCCGCAAACGATACCGTTATTCATAATCGGAAGGCCGGACACAGCAAACAAGTCTATACCTTCTTTCTGGATTATACTTACATCCCGGCCATTCAACACTGCAGAAAGATATTTTTCATCAGGAATTGAACCGTAGGAAGAAGAGGTAACCTGTCTTCCCTTTCTGTCTGTAAAGACAACGGAGTCAATTTCATAGATTTCTTTTGAATTTTCGCAAAGATTGTCCAGGAAGGCTGTTTCAAGGCCACGAGCATCGTACTCTTCTTCTACAACATTTTTCATCCACAGACAGGCGCTGTCCGTTGTTTTCTGATAGTCCTGAATTTCTGTTGTAACACTTTCTTCTTCATCAACCAAATCTGACTGGAAATAATCAGTAAAACCCTTCTCAAGTCTAATATCAACAAGAGTGATAAAGACAATTGTGTACAGTATAAAACTGAGCCCAATAATAGAAATAATTCTTACCCCAATAGATTTGAACCGATTCATAAAGTTCCTCCAGTTTACAATCTTTTTAGCTCTCCACTTTATTTCGGAATTTCATGGTGAAAAAAAAAGGATGGGCATAATAACTTTATTATTTGCCTTTCTTGATTTTTTCTTTCGAATTCTATAAATTCCTTTTTGGTAACTCAAATATTATACCACAAATTTAAATTATGAGAGAAAAAATGTTTGTAGATTTTAATTATGAACCTGTATTGGAAGACTTTTACAGCGATGAAACTTTAAGAATTGAAGCACTTTTAAAAATCCTTGAAAATGCGGGAAACAGGCATTCTGACATTGCCGGCGACCATATTCTTGCAAAAAGCATGAATGGAACTGCCTGGATTTTAACAGACTGGTATGTAGAAATTCAGGAAAAAGCAAAATACGGTGATAAAATCATGGCAAAAACCTGGAGCAGGGGATCTACTGGCCCATTTACCTCCAGCCGTGAATTTGAACTTTTTAGCAATGAAAAAAGAATTGCAACAGGAAGTACAAACTGGGTTCTTTTTGATCTGGAAAAAGGCCGGCCTGCAAAAGTTACGGGAGACCTGGTAAAACACTACGGTCCGGAAAATCTTTCTGTTTTTGAAAGCCCAAAACTTCCAAAAATTGAGGAAGCAGAAAGCTTTGAAAAAGAACTTAGCCTGACTCCAAGAAGAAATGACATTGACTTTAACCACCACGTACACAATCTGGTCTATGTAGATTACGCAATGGACATTCTTCCGGAAGAAGTTTACTTAAAGCACGATTTTAAGAAAATCAGAATCACCTACAAAAATGCAGTTACAGAGGGTCAGAACCTTACATTAAAATATGCCTTCAAAGAAGGAAAACACCTGGTTTGCATCTACGACCAGGAAGGAAAGATTAAAACCCTTATTGAATTAAGCTAAAAATGGTAGAAAAAGCCCGGGCCTGCGCCTGAAGTGGTGCGAGCAGGCGAAGCCTGGGAAGCAGTCTGGGCTGTCAAAAAAAAGGGTTTACCTTTCAACAGGCTAGAAACCACCAACAGGGTCATTTACTTCGCTTCGCTACGTGCGCAAGCTGGCGACAGGCTCAATGACCTTAGACAGCCTAACCTGAGCCTTAGGCGGGCCACGGAAGGCCAGTTGGAAAAAGAACTGCCCAGAATATAAAGCCAGGGCAAATGCATTTTACTCTTATCTAAAAAAAAATAGCGGATAAAGCCACAAAATTGGGACGCAGACGAAAATTAGGGACGGGATCCCTAAGGGGAAGGTACCCTGATTTTCGTCGTTGCTGGGACCCGGTTTTGTGGCTTTGTTTGAAAATTATTATTTTTATATCATGAAAATTAATAATGCGTTTGCCCTGAATATAAAACTTTTTTTTTTTGCTTTTTAACATAAATGGGTGTATAATATTTTTGTTCAAAAATAATATTAAAAATCATTTCTCTGGAGTATTAATTGAATCTAGGCTTATCAGAAGTAATAACTGTAGATCCCGAAAATTGTGTAAACTGTCACCGCTGCATTTCTGTTTGTCCTGCTAAATATTGCAACGACGCTTCCGGCGACTACGTAAAAATCAATAAAGACCTTTGTTTAGGCTGCGGTCTCTGCATTTCTGCATGTAAGCACAATGCAAGACACGGAATCGATGATTTTCCTCAGTTCATGCAGGCCCTGAAAAATAAAGAAAATGTCCTTGCAATAGTTGCTCCAGCTGTCCAGGCACATTTTAAAGGCCAGGACCTTGAATTGAATGGATTTTTAAAATCTCTGGGAGTAAAGGCGGTTTTTGATGTTTCCTTTGGTGCTGAGCTTACCACAAAATCCTATGTAGAAGAATTCAAGTCAAAAAGTCCAAAACTGATGATTTCCCAGCCTTGCCCTGCTCTTGTTACCTATATTGAACTTTACCAGCATCAGCTGCTTCCATATCTTGCTGTTTCTGACAGCCCTATGGCTCACACCTTCCGCATGATTAAGGAATACTACCCTGAATACAAAAACTACAAGATGGCGGCAATTTCTCCATGCTATGCAAAAAAGAGGGAATTTGACGAAAATGGCCTGGGAGATTTTAACGTAACCATGAAATCTATCAGCGCCTATCTGGAAGCAAACAATCTTAATCTTTCAAAATATCCTAAAACTTCCTACGATAATCCGCCGGCAGAAAGAGCTGTTCTCTACTCTACCCCTGGTGGACTTATGAGAACTGCGGAGCGCTTTATTCCAGGCCTTTCCACAAAAATCAGGAAAATTGAAGGCCAGCCTCTGATGACGGAATACTTCCACGATTTAAAAGAAACTGTTACTTCCGGGAAGTCTGTTCCTTTCCCTATCATAGACTGTTTGAACTGCGAAAGGGGCTGTAACTGCGGAGCCGGAACAAACAATCAGGAAGTTCCTTTAGACGAGCTTGAGCTTTACAACGAAAAGCGAATGGCGGACAGAAAGAAACTTCTAAAATCGGAAACGCCAATAGGAAGAAAAAAACTGGATAAAACAATTGACAGCTTCTGGAAGCCTGGCCTTTACGACAGAAAATACACTGACAGAAGTCAGGTTTACAGCAGTTATATAAAAATTCCTAATCAGGAAGAACTGGACCAGATTTACCATCGCATGGGAAAGAAAACAAAAAGGGACTTCTTAAACTGCGGTTCCTGCGGATTTTCCACCTGCGAACAGTTCGCCGTTGCCTACTTTAACGGCATCAACAAACTGGAACACTGTCACCACTACCTGATGAATGAAAATATCCGCATTCACGAGGCTGAACTCACCCAGCAGATTAATGCAACTGTTCAGAAGGTCAGCGAAGTGAGCGTAGATAAACTGAAGGAAAACGAGATTAATCTGGATTCTCTTTCAAGCGCAACGCAGGATATGTCAAACATCATCCAGGAAAGTGCCAGCTCAATCGAAAAGATGATTGAAAATGTAATTTCCATCAACGATGTTCTGGAACAGAATGCAAACGCTGTAGTACAGCTTGAAAGCGCAACAGAAATCGGAAATAAGAGCATCACAGAAATTACAAGTCTGGTTTCTGAAATCGAACAGGATTCTCAGGGACTGGCAGAAATGAGCAAAACCATTCAGACAATTGCAAGCCAGACAAACCTTCTGGCTATGAATGCAGCAATTGAGGCGGCTCATGCGGGTTCTTCCGGAGCAGGATTTGCCGTTGTTGCAACCGAAATCCGAAAACTGGCTGAAAGCTCAAATACTCAGGCTAAAAATATCCGTGAAGTTCTTAAAAAGATTAAAGGCAACATTGACAATGCCTACGAAAAAACAAAACTCACACAAAACGAGTTTGGAGAAATTGTAAACATAAGTCAGGTTGTAATGAATCAGGAAAATCAGGTTAAGTCCGCTATCCGCAAGGAAAGCCAGGAAGGCCAGTTAATTCTTGATACGGTAAACAAGCTGAAGGATTCCCAGAAATCCATGACAACAGCTTCTGAAAACCTGCTTAAGGGAAACGAAACTGTAAAACAGGCTTTGATGAACTTGGGAAAGCAGGAATAAGAAAAAAAGACATTGCATAGAAAAAGGGCGGCCATTCTTTTTAAGGCCGTCCTTTTTTTTACTGAAAAATTGCAGAAGAGCGAAAAAAATAATTTTGATAAAAAAAAGCGCCTTTTATCAGCGCTTTTTTACTATCATTTTAATTTCCTGAATAAATTTCAAAACCGTCGCGACCTGCTTTTTTTACCTTGTACAAGGCAAAATCCGCATTTCCGTAAAGAGAATCGGAATAGCCTTCTTCGTTGATTGCAATACCAATACTTACAGTAGGAGCCGGAACATTTGCAGGAGGAGCCTGAAGTTTTTCTCTCAGAAGAAGCACCTTAGTTCTTATTAGTTCTTCAAGTTCATCCCTTGAACCCGTACAGCCGGTCATAATTACTACAAACTCGTCTCCGCCAGTGCGGCCAACATAATCTGTCTGCCTGAAACAGGAAGAAAGGGAATCTGCAAGGTGCTTTAAAACCTGATCTCCTGTTACATGACCAAATGTGTCGTTTATCTGCTTAAAACGGTCAACATCGATTAAGAGCAGGGCAATTCTATCCTTTGACTTAGAAAGACTTTGTCTTATTTCATCCAGGGCAGTACGGTTTATCAGGCCTGTCAGCTGATCATGTTCTGCCTTCTGCTTTAAGCGAACTTCGTTAGCAGAATAACGCATGTACATCTCATTGTAAGTTTTGCAAAGAATATTCAATTCTTCCGTGTTGGTTAAAGGAAGCATTTTATCTTCTTTGATATTTTTAATGAAAATATAGAGAGGCTTAATTATATGAAATACAATTGAAAAGAAGAAAATAAGTCCAGTAACAAAAATCATTATAACCAGAACCTGAATATTCTTGTATGATTTATGCAGCTGGTCAAAACTTTCATCATGAATTTTCTGGGACTGATTAAAAATTTCTGTAAGAGCCATGGATTTGTAAGATGCAATCATGTTTTTTTCTGCAAGATATTCATTGGAAAAAAGCAGAAGCCAGGCCTGACTTATTTTGTAGTCGTTAGAAAGAGCCTTATCCTTTTCGCTCAGCTGAACAAGTTTTACCGATTCAGGAATAATAAAATCTGAAGAATCCTTTATACCCAGAGCATCAACCATAAGTCGCATTGCATAATATTCAAGATTTTCAAGTTTTTTTGATTCGAAAAGAGCAGATTCCAGAAAATCAACAGCCTTTCCCATTGACTGCTGTTTTTTAAGCTCTTCTATGGCAGTTTCACGACGCTTTGTAACATCCCTTTCTTCAAAGTAATTTTTCATATGACCTATATCACGGGTGATTACAAAATAGCGTACCTGTTCTGTAAGGTAATCAGAACCAGTCTGCAAATTTATGGCTGCTTTTGAAACAACGGAATACTCGTTGGAAGAATCTACATAAATATTAAATTCCTTTTCCAGATTCCAGAAATTAAAAACCATCACAAGACATTGTACGGCAATTACAACAACAAAAGTTATGTTGCATTTGCGTAAATTCATACATTTTTTACCGGCCTTCTTCATATTTTGTTAAAATCCTCATAATATCGGTTTTTATCAACAAAAATTCTTTGACCAGAATCGGGTCAAACTGAGTGCCAGAGGCGTTTTTTATAAGCTCTATTGCATCATCTATAAACATGGCTTCTTTATAGCATCTTTTATAGACCAAAGCATCAAAAACATCGATTATAGAAAAGAGACGTGCAGAAACAGGAATTTCTTCTCCGTGAAGACCTGCAGGGTATCCCGTTCCATTCCATCTTTCATGATGGAATAAAGCTACTTCTTTTGCAAGCTTAATGACAATATCTTCTTTGTAATCCCTGTAAATTTCTTCAAGAAATTCTCTTCCCTTTTTAGTATGCTGAACCATAAGCTGGTACTCGTAATCATCCAGTTTTTCAGGCTTGTTTATAAGGTTATCCGGAAGGGCAATTTTTCCAATATCATAGAAAGAAGCTGTTACACGAAGAGCAGAAAGATATTCTGCTGTAAAAAGGTCGGTAAAAAATCCGTCTTTAACACACTGTCTGGCCAGTGATTCTACAAGTTCACCCACTCTTTCGGAATGACGCCCCCCTTCAAAAGTCCTGAATTTTAACAAATCTCCAAAACGGGCAAGAACATGTCCCTGCATTTCAAGAACATGAAGTTCATAATCAAACTGTTTTCTTTCGTTTTTATTCAGAGTTATTTTAAGGTCATGATGAGCATTGATAAAAATCAGAAGAAGAGAACAGGAAAGTCCCAGATTTACAAGGGAAAGACCGTAAAATTTTATCTGTATAATCTGGCAGGTAATTGGAAAAGCAACATAACTTAGGAAAGCAAAAATTGATTTTCGAGGGAAGTATTTTCTGTTGGCAATAATCATTATAAGGGTCACAAGGAAGAAAACACCAAAGAAAATTGTACTGATACAATTATACTGTCCCCTGCGGTACATGTTTCCAGGGGTTATGTAATAGTAAAAACCTGAAAAAGGAGAAGCGATTACGCCCATAAAGTAAAGCCCGGAAATCACATAACTTAAGTTAAAATACCAGTTGGAAACTTTGTGGGGCTTTAGATATTCCCTTATGTATTTTAAAAGGAAAAAATAACAAAAGGGAACAATCATGTAAAATACAAAAGTAAGAATATGAAGAGCGGGAACATGCCAGGCAGGAACAAGGCCTTCCATCTGCCAGTTAGAAATATCAGCGATATTAAAAATTAAAACGGCAAGACATGCAAAGAAAAAATAACGGTTAGCCTTATTTTTTTTCAAATCTCCCATTACTGAAAGCATCATAAAAAGGCAGATGATACAGTTGTATACATCAAGAGCTGTACTTAGCTGATCCGTTATTTCTCTGTTCATATTCCTCCCTGCAAAACCCTGTTATTCTTTAAGAGTTTTTACAACTGCTTCAATCTGAGCATTTGTAAGCCCGGCAGCATTCTTCAGATATTTTTCTGCTACCTGCTGAACCTTGTCGCTCTTAACCGGCTTTCCGCCATTCATGACTGAAAAGAGGTAAGGAATTGTTTTTGCAAGTTCTTCATACTGATGACGGCCTTTTTTTACACCGTAATAGTTTTCAAAACTAAGCATATAGTCATCATTAATATCTTCAAGGTTTGCTCCACAGAGAGCTGAAATGATTGCAACAACATAACCAGTTCTGTTTCTTCCTTCTTTTCCGTGAATGGCAATTACATCATCCGGGTGGTCAAGAATGAAAAGAAAGATATCTTTAAGTCTTTCAGAAAATTCTTCACTTGCGAAAGCGGCACCCATATTCAAAAAGATAATTTTTTTGTTGTCATAAATATTCTTATAGAAAGCAGGAGTTTCTTCTCTGGAAAGATAGCGCTCTTCTGAATCATTCAGATTGATAACTGCTGTAACACCATTTTTTTCCAGAAGTGCTTCTGCATAAACAGCACGGGCATCAGGTACAACAGGACTGGTAGAACGGTAAAGGCGGCCTTCTTTGATTCCACCAAGTGTAACCGGTCTGAAGTCAGCAAAAACTTCATCGCTGGCAAACTGATCCCGGTCATCACTCTTTTTAAGAAGACGAAGCTGATAGTCTCTTAAGTAGCCATAGCGTTCCTTTAATGTGATTGTAACAGGACTTCCAACCTTTACACCTGAGGCTTCAGCAAAGTTTCCAAAGTTAATTGCAATGGATACCTCGTCATCGTTAAGACGAACAAGTGGTTTTCCTGCATCTACATCGCTGTAATCTTTTACAACTGGACAGGTACATGAGTAGCTTCCAGCCTTTACAGTTACAATATCACTTGCACCAAAACCCTTGATTGCAAACATATTGGTTTTGATAGCGAGATTTGCATTACCGTGAATATCAATTACTTCAACCTGAGTATTTACAGTAACTTTTTTTGAAGCTGCAAAGAGCATTGCAGATGAAAAAAGAATAAAAGAAAAAATAGAAAAAACTTTAATAATGCGGTTCATTAAATATCTCCTTATTTTTTTCATTTTACCACTTAATCCGCTTTAAGAAAAGATTTAAATAGAAGGAATTGCCCCCTCATTTCCTATCCCAAGAATCAGGCAGGAATTGGCTCCTCCAAATGCAAAGGAATTGGACATACAAATTTTTACCTTTTTTTCAAGGCTAACCTTTTCAGAAACAATATTTATTGCAGGAAGTTCAGGATCAGCTTCTTTGTCCCACACTTGAAGAGGAAGACTATTCTTTCCCAGTGTAAGATAAGAAACTGCAGCTTCCAGGGCCCCTGCAGCCCCCAGTGTGTGTCCGGTAACAGCTTTTGTTGTACTGCATGGAACTTTATAGTCCCCAAAAATCTGATCAAGAGCTTTGGCTTCCATTGAATCATTAAAACGGGTACCGGTTCCGTGCAAATTTACATAATCTATATCTTTTGCTTCAAGTCCGCAGGAGGAAAGAGCCCCTTTTATGGCTTTAACGGCACCCTGCCCGCTTGGATCCGGACTGGTCATGTGATAGGCGTCTGCACTTTCTCCGTAGCCCAAAAGTCTGACATTTTTTTCAGAAAAACTTTCCTTTGACATTAGAAAGAAAGCAGCCCCTTCTCCAAGAGTAATACCATGCCTGTTTTTGCTAAAAGGATTTGTAATCTCAGAGCTTACCGCTTCAAGGGAATCAAAGCCCATAAGAACAGTATCGCTGGCAATATCAACTCCACCTGCAATTACAGCATCACAAATTCCGCTTTTTAAAAGTTCAGCCGCCTTTATAATTGCTCCCGCACTGGAAGAACAGGCTGTACTGAAGGTAAGGCAGGGGCCCTGCAAATCGTATTTTTTGCTTATAAAAGTTGAAACATAATCCGCTCCCTGAATTTCAAGGCTGTAGTCTGCTTCAAAATTTCCTTTTTCAAAATATGAGCGGTGACCTTTCAGGCTGAATTCAGTTCCATTGTCGCAGGAACCTACACAAACTCCTATTCTTTTTGAAGGATATTTTTCTTTTGCTTTCTCGATTGTTTTTTCCAGCTGCAAAAGACAGGCTTCTTCAATGCGCATAATCCTCATATCATATTTTGAAGAAGACTTTGTCTGCAAATACTGGTCGTCAATTCTGGCTGCATAAAATTCCTTTCCGTTGAGGGCTGTAACCTTTTTTATTCCCCTCTGATTTCCTTGAGTAACTGCTTCCCATAAAGTTTCTGAATTATTTCCTGCCCCGCACAAAACTGCAGGCTCTGATAAATAAACGTTCATTTTATTCTTCCTCCGTAAGGACATAGCTGTAATTTCGTAGATAATTTTCAATTATTATCACTTTTCCCTGCTTAACAATTTTTTCAATACATTTTTCGCACTTCTGGTCTTCAAAAATTCTTCTGACTTCTGCCACTCCCTCAATTCCACAGATTTCTTCCTGGTTCTCTACGAATTTCAGGCCGGCTTTACTAAAAGTTTCTTCCAGATCCCTTGCCTTATAGTAGGCAAACTGAAAATCGCTGACAATATATTCAGCCTTTAAATTTTTTGGAAAAACGCTGCTGGAAAAAGAAACAGAAGAACCATCAAAAGAAAGTTCTCCCATTCCGCTCCCGAACTCGTTCATAAGAGAAACAAATATACCCTTTGAATCAAGCTGAAGATAACATAAAAGGGAAAAAGTCTTCTGGGCAAAGGAACCCTCAAGACACTGAAGACAAGTTTTTTCTCCCTCCATAGAAGATGGAGAAAGAAGACTGATTTTTTTAGAATTTGTTACATAAACAGGATGAAGTTTTCCCTTCTGCTCCATAGATGAGTCCGGCTGCTTTTTTGATGAAGACTCTCCCTTTTCATTTTCTGAAAAAGCTCCAGTTTTTTCTGGAGAAGAAAGACAGGAAGAAAATGAAAGCAATACTAATATGGAAAATAAAAGCTTATAAAACCTAAAAATCCAGTTCATCGGGCAATTTTAAATAGAAAAAAAATCTCTGTCAACGCATATACCATGTATATACAGGTCTTTCGCGGTAAACACAGAAAGTTTTTTTTCCGCGCAAGGCTTTTACCTATTCATCGACCTGTCAGTTTTAAAACTTGCTGTAGAGAAAGGTTAAAAGATAGGCAGAACAAAGGCCAATAAAAATTGAAAGACCTATCATGTGAACCGGAACAAAATGACTTAAAGCAAGAGCGCCAAAAGAAACCAGAGTTGTAAAAAATGAAAGGAAAATTGCAAAAGATTCCAGACGGCTTCCTTTTTCCTGGCTTTGACTCTGACTTCTAAGCTGGTTTTCTATCATATAAATTACATAGTCCAGTCCCAGTCCAAAAACAAGAATCATTCCGGTTATTGAGAAAAACTCCAATTTAATAGAAGAAATAGCAAAAATAGAAGAAACTGAAAGCACAATTAAAAGGGGTACCGAAATAATTTTAAAGCACTGTTTGAAAGGATAGAAAATTTTAAGCACAAAGAAGATTACAAAATACACCAGAATAAAAAAGAGCATTACGGTGTGGGAAAGCCTGTTCAAATCAGAAGAAATCTGCTGAACCTTGGAAACAAGAAAAACATTCTCGTCATCAGAAAGAGCCTTGTAGGCTTCAAAATCTATAACTGAAGAAGGAAGAACTACTGAATAAAATTTTCCGTCTATTTGACCCAGCCAGGCTGAACTAAAAGAAGTTTCAAGAAAATCAGGAACGTTTTTTCCTATTTCGATATAATCGTCCTCTTTAAAAGCAGCTGCGTATTTTGAAGAAAGGCTTTCCGCCTCATTCTGGTCATAACCCAGATAAAGATACTGGTCTTTAGCAAGGGGAAGGAGTTTTTTTGCCGCCTCTCTGGATTTTTTCTGACTTTTTATTGAAGGAACAAAGGCTGAAGTGCAGATAAAAGAAGAATTTTCCAAAGACTTCCCTTTTTCTTCATTAATTTTTTTAAGTGCAGAAGTAATATCCTCTTCCCGCTCAAGAACTTCTTCCGGACTTTGGCCGCTTACGATAAACCAGGCAGAGGGGGAATATTTTAAAACTTTAGCGGCTTCAATTTCGTTTTTAAGTTCCCGTCCTTCCATTTTGTAAAGGCGAGACAGGTTGTTTTCAATTCCAATATTTTTTCGTCCGGCAAAAAGCAGAAACAGGGTAAGAGAAAAAAGCAGGCAGACAAAGACAATTGAAAGAGGCCTTGAAATGCCCCGGGAAGTAGACCGGTTGAAAGACTTCTTCTCACTTACAGACCATATGCTATTGCTATCCGGCGCCTGATTTTTTTCACTTGAAAAATCCCCAGAAGCAGACTGGTTAGAAGATTTCCGACTCTTACAGAAAGAATCCCATTTTTCCAGAATAAAGATTTGACGGGAGGCTTGAGGAAGGGGCAGCAAAGGATAAATACAAATGGAAGTAAGAAATGTGCTTGTGATTCCAAAAATTGAAAAAACGGACATCTGCCTTAAGAGAGAAAAAGGCGTAAAAAGAAGAATAAAATAACAGAGAATTGTAGAAAGCAAAGAAAGAAAAAGGCCTTTAAAAAGGTGGAGGCGAATCTGACTTCCCTCTGAAAAATCTTTTCCTGCCTTCCAGTTGATAAAATAATGCAGACTGTAATCGATTGAAGTTCCAATCAGACTGGTTCCAAAAACAAGAGTCAGAAGATGCATTTTGCCAAAAATACTGATGGAAGCCATAAAAGCCGTTCCTGCAGAAAGGCTTATAGAAAGGAGAGACCATAAAATTGGAGCAGGACTTCTAAAAACAAAAAGCAGAACAAGAATAACCGCCAGCATGGAAACAGTAGAAATAATCGAAATTTCTTTTGATGCGGCTGTGGATGCCTTGTAGGAATGGAAGGGGGTTCCAGAAAAAACAAAACGAACCTGATTTTCAGGAAGACCTCGTTTACCAGAAGTTATTTCCCCTGAGATCCGGTTAATAAATTCCACCCCGTTAGATTTACTTGCAAGGGCACTTCCCTCTTTTGAAAGTTCCCCCTTTATCATCACATACCAGGTGTCGTCAACATATGAAGAAAGAAGACCGTCCTTCAGGCTCATTGAAGTACCTGAAGCCTGAAGAAAAGAAAGATAGTTTTCCAGGGCATTTTCTGAAAGCATAAAAGGGTCTTCATCCAGAGAAGAAAGGCTGGTCATTGTAAAGGCCCCGTAAGCCTTTCCCAGAGCATTTTGAGAAAAAATATCTGCTCCCCCCTCCTGATTCAAAAGTTCTATATCTTCTTCAGGCAAAATATAGGAAGCTTTTTCCTGAATAAAAGAAAGGACGCTTTCCATATCCCCCATATCCTGATAAAAAGACAGATTCTGAAATTTTGAAGAAGAGGACATTTCCTTATAAAGAATTTCTGCTCCAGTTTTTACATTTTCAAAATCTTTGCCTGCTGCCAGAATAAAAAGAACATCTCCGGTAACTTTTGAAAGCTTTTCTGCAGCCTTTGAAAGTGCCTGTGAAGAAACTGACTTTGGAAGCATGTTGAACAAATCAGAATCTAAATGAATTTTCATGCCGGATGAAAAAAATCTAAGCAGAAAAAAAAGAAAAATTGAGGCGTGAAAAATCAGCCAGATTTTAAGAAAAGTTTTATTGGACGCTAAAGTAATTTTTTTCATCTTCTGTAAGTCTTTCCGGGAATTTGTGATTTGAGAAAGTATAGCGGATGGAGTCACCGCTTGTCTCTTTCATAAAAATTGAATCAATTTTGGTCTGAATTTCTTCTGGATCCATATTTTTTTTGTAATTTTCAATTTTTCCGCAAACATCGATTGAGCCCAGTATTCCCTGAACCACCTTGTCTTTTGGAGTAAGATGAATTTTCCAGAAAAGCAAAGAAGAACTTCCTTCTTCATATGAAAAATCTACAATAAAATTTTCAAGAAGTTCTTTTTGATTTCCCCTGAAAAGAGCTGAAAGGCTTTTTGAAATGCTTAAAAATATCTGATTTCCCTTTGCATCGGTTACAGTTTTTTTTCCGTCAGCCCTGGTCTGAATTATTGAATCAAGGGTAACCGCCATTGCAGAGGCAAAAGGCTTTTGAGTTTTCCACAGAATACCTTCCTCAGAAAAAATGAAAATTCCTGAAGAAATAAGGCTTCGTCCTGCTTTTGAAATAGTTTTTTCCTGAAGAAAATCTCCCGTCATAAGAGGGCGGGAAGAAAGACTTGAACACACGCTTTCAAGATTTACAGAATTACTTTTTTCAAGGCTGCCTGTGGAAGCTCCAGCCTCTCTCTCAAGGGCATTTCCCTGAGCATGCAGTGACAGAGAAAAAACAGAAGCGGTAAGCAAAATCAGGAAATGCGATAATATAGATTTATGTAGTCTGCTTTCTTTCATTATTTTTCACCTTTATTGTCTTTTTCTTCCTTTTCATCCTGATTCATAAGCCAGAAATTGTAAAAATTATACCATTGATAAGGGAAACGAAGAACGTATTTTTCAAGAGTTTTTACAAACTCATCAGAGAGCATTTCAATTCCCTCTTCTCTCTTCTGACGGGGCAGATTCAGAGAAACTGAAGATTTTTCTACGAACATATAATTTTTTGGAAAAAGGGTAAGTGTTTTTGACCTCAAGCCAAAAACATAGTATACCGGGGCCTTAAGAAGAAAGCAGAGCAGGAAAACGCCATATGGAAAATCAGCTGGTTTCCCTAGAAAATCTTTTCGGAGCACTCTGCTTCTTGACCTGGCGCTGGTTCTGTCGGCGGCAAAAACCACAAGGCCGCCTTTTTCAATTTCTTCCTGAAGAAAAATCATTGTATCAGGAGTAATATTTTCAGGGTCAATTACATTAAAGGCAGAACCAGGATTGATTTCTTCCAGAGTTTTATTGAACTGCTCAGTAGATTTTACTTCCATAATCGCAGTAACGGGAACTGAACGCTTAACTCCTGTGCGGTTAAAACTAGAAAGGCTTCTTAATAGCTCAATGTTACCCAGGTGGGAACCGATTAAAACCGCACCCTCCCCTTTTTCCAGCCGTTCGATAAGAAAACGCAGGTCTTCCCCTTCTGAAATTAAATTTTTGTACTGGATTTTTCCAAGCCAGCCTTCCATTTTCTCAAGAACGCACAGGCAGAAGGAAATAATCTGAACGGATGAACGGATGCGGGGCGGCTCTTTACCATTTGAAAAAAGGCGCAGTTGCTTCTGGTAGCGCCGGCACTCAATTCTGGCCCGGGAAGAAAAAATAAAATAGAAAAAACCGACAGGAAAGGCAAAAAGGTGAAGTACAAACCTTGGAAAAAACTTAAAAAGGAGAAGTAAAAATTTCAGCGGTTTATTGGAAGAAACTACTTCTTTTTCCTCGGACCAGTGAAGTTCTTCCTCTTTTTTATCTGTCATTCAACCTACCTGAACAAAAGTAACTGAAAATCAGTCCTTTTTTATAGCATATTTCCGCTTTTTTCCTGCATTTCTTACAAGAATCAAAGGAAAGCGGATAAACATTCCCAGACAAAGCCGGGCATAAGTAAGGGCAATTCTAAGATTATCCCTGACCATTCTGAAATTGGAAACTCCATCCTTTGGATAGGAGACTTTTACTGATTCAGAAATTATAGGAAGACCTTTCCAGCTTAAGTGAACAAGAACATCGATGTCGTAACCCATTCTACCGTCAAGAAAAGCGCCTTTTTTTATCAGGCTGCAATAAGGAGCAACCGGATAAATTCTAAAACCTATCATTGCATCCTTTATCTCTTTAGAAAGAGTTACAAAATGTACCCAGCCATTGGCAAATTTTCTACCATTCACCCGGCTTTTTGGGGCATTTGCATCGTATTCAGGATAACCGCAGATTACTGCCTGAGGATTTTTTTCTGAAATTTCTAAAAATGCCTTTACTCTGTTTGCATCATGCTGACCGTCAGAATCAATCTGAAGAACGTGGGTAAGCCCCATCTCAGAAGCCTTCAGGATGCCATCATTCATTGCTTTTCCCTTGCCTCCGTTTTTCTTTCTGGTGACAAGAGTAACCTGAGGAAACTTTTTTTCAACAGCCTGAATAAAAGCCTTGTTCTCCTGATCATTGCCATCATCAACAACGATTACAGGAAGATTGTAGCCGCTCAGGTTTTGAACGACGCTTTCAAGAGTTGAACCGTGATTGTAAACAGGAACTACGAATCCGTATTTCATTGTTCTGTATTATTCGGCGATTACTGAAAAATTACCGGAAGAATATACTCGTTCCGGAGTATCAGCATCTGCCATAACAAAAGAAACAGAACCCTTTTCAAATTTATGTTCAAGAGAAAGGTGGATTTTTGAATCAGGACGGATTGGCGCAGAAAACTTTATACGCTTGATATTTGGAATATATCTCTGTGTTCCAAAATATTTTCTGGAAAAACGGGTAATTATCTCAAACTGTGCAACAGCCGGAAGAAGTTTGAATTCAGGGAAATGTCCATCAAAAAAATCGCTTGTTTCAGGAATGATGAATTCCAATTCGATTTTATTTTCTTCCTGTGAAAGAATTTTTTCATTTTCAATACTGTGAGAATTTGTCATACACCCGATTATATCAAAAAATGAAACAGGGGGGAAGTACGAAAGATTTTTTAAGCAGAACAAAGACATTACAGTTCTACATAAGAAAAAAAGCAGACAAAGCCACAAAATTAGACCGCAGACAAAAAACAGGGACTTAAGCCCCGGGGAAAAGCTTACATGATTTTTTTTAAAGAGGTCATAACGAGAAGGTTCCCCTTAAGGGCCCCCTTCCCGCCCTTGCTACAAATCTATAGAACCGATTATTGTAGACTGATCATCATCGGAATAAGACTTTGAATAGCCCCCTGAGCCGGAATCCGAATATGTACTGGAATAGGAGCCGGAATAGTCTTCGTTCTGAGAATCCCTTTTCTTGTCCCAGGGATGAGAATTATACTGATTATTTTCTTTTTCCTCTTCTTTTTCCTGTTTTCTCTTTTGAATTTTTCCTTTTATGCCGGACTTAATTCCGCTGAAAAAGCCAGTCTCTTCTTCCGAATCATAGGATTCTTTTTTACCCTCATTTCTGCCCTGACCTTTATTTTCGTTTTTACCGCTGCTTTTCCTCTGAGATTTTGGAACTGCAAGAAAGGCAAAAAGGCTTCCGCAGATACCCCCTGCAACATTACTCAGGGCCCGGATTTCTCCGTTCAAATCTTTCTGTCCATAAGAAAAAGAACTTCCATTTCCATAAGAAATGGCAATTTCCCGGCCAATGTAAAGAACCAGCACAAGAATAAAGGAAAGAGGAATTTCATTTTTTGAAAAACTGGTAAAGGCTGAAAGAAGAACCATCATAAAGGCGATATCACCTGCTCCCACAAGAAGAGACTGTCCAAAACAGGCATTGATAACACCGCTTACAAGGGAAGTCACAGCCATCATCAGGGCAAGAACAAGAGAACCGTATTTTTCTTCCAGCATTGGGCCGAGCAATAGAATGAAGGCAAAATTTGAAACAAAATGAGCAAAATTTATACTGCCAAAAATATGAAGAAAAAGCCTTAAATACGAAAGAAGAGAAGTAAATACAAAAGGATAAGCAGAAGTTTTTGCTCCACCAGAAGAAAATATTCTTAAAACAGCCTGTCCCTTTGTAAAATAATCTGCAAGGAGCACTATTCCACAAATAAAAGCAAAACATAGAGTGAGGGGAGCATTAAAAGTCACCCTGATTTTATTTTTTTTCTTTCCAGCCATAAAAATATACTACAACTTTACCTTTCCAAGAACAAGATAAAAAACAGAGCAAAGCCTTTTTTAATTTTTAAAAATTTTGCCCGAATTTTGACTTCTTATTTAGCCTTTAATAGTTTGAATTTCATGTAAATCCAAAAAATCTGATTTCCATCATTATAATATGGAAAAAATGGAAATTTTGAAAAAACTGTAGTATATTAACTGTATGCCAATGGAATATACAGCAAAAAATG
>JAILKG010000279.1 GCA_024693915.1 Treponema sp. | reverse complement strand
CAAGCAAGGCATTCTATCGTGAAAACGATGGAGATGATGATAACGGCAACGAATGGTATGAAACACTTGATCTTACCGGCCTTATTTACATTGCTGAAGACAACTTTAAGCCAGGTGTAACAGAACTTACCCTCTCCGATGAAAATAACTGGTATAAGCTTTCTGCTACAGACACTAATAAAAATAATGTTTCTACATGGCTTTCTGAAAAGCCTGAAACAATAATACCTGCTACAGGTAATGATTCAATTGAAAAGATTACTGTTACAGAAACTGCAGTGGAAGGTGTGACAGTCACCAAAACTGTTACAGATAATATTAAGGATATTTTTGCAAGTACAGATACCACAAATAAATATATGCTTTATCACTTGATAACTGACTAATCTGGAGGGATTTATGAAAATTAAAAACACAGAAAAAAATACAAATCATTCTGGCAGAAAGACGTCTCTGGCCTCTCTTATTTCGCTTTTTATGGCTCTTTCTTTAATTTGCTTAGTTGCCTGCTCAAACGGAAGCGAAGCAGAAAAGACTTCCTTAAATGCAGAAAGTTCAAAGACGGATACACCCAAGGCCGGAAGTATCCTTCTTGAAGGAAGCTGTTCTTTTGGGGGAGCCATTCCTGCCCAGTTAAAGGAGGCTTTGGCCGCAGCTTCAGCTTCTGACTCCGGCAGCCAGGCAACGCTTTCTTCAGAGGCGGCTACCGGTTCGCTTGCACCGCTCTCTGCATCGCCATCCGGCACACAGACTTCTCTTTCTTCAAGCCGTTCTGCCACTTCTTCCTTTGCCTCTGATAAGGGGAAATTTTCTCTTAATGCTTACAAAATGGAAAGTATTCGTGATGAAAATAGCGGAGAAGACCGCTGGGAACGCTCTTCTACACTCTATGAAGGAAAAATAGATGCAAAGAAGTTAAGCTGGAGCGTTGAGCTTCCTGAAGCAGGCCGCTGGGATATCGAAATTCTTTATACAATGAGCTATACAGAGTCGGGAACTACAAATACTTCAACTACCTATGTTTTGAACGGAAACCAGGAAATCTCTCTGGATACTTTTGCCTTTAACAAAAAAATTGAATGTGACCCGATTGTCCTTAAATCTTACCATAACGATAATATTCCGGGAAAAATCAGTCTGGAATTCTATACAGACTCAGAAAGTGTAAAGGGTATTGCCTATTCCTGTGTTGCTGCCTTTGTTTCTGGAGAATCAACTCCTTCATCAGGAGAAGAATATATGCCTGCGGGCAGCCTGGAATTTTCTTCAGAAAAGGATGATTCACTGGGCTTTGAAAGCAGAAAAGCCATTTTTGAAATTCCGGAAATTCCTGCCGGGGTATATCAGGTTTCCTTTGCCCTCACTGATTCAGAAGGTAAAACTCTTTATCCTTTTGCTGAATCCTTTACAGTTTTTTCAGGCTTTACAACTGACACCTGGTACGGAAGCGCTCCATATTTTATGAGCCAGGAAGGAGAAAATGGCCAAATCAATACAAAATTTGTAATAACTGATGAATTTCTTTCTTCATCTGACATTCTTGGACAGGATTTAATAGAAGACCCTCTTGTCCTTTATTCAAAAAGTGAAGAGGGAATCTTTTATTATCTTTCCAGCCTGGCAAATCCATCAGACCGGCTTGTCTTTGGTTCTTTAGCTCTTTCTGATTTTTTTATCGATGATAATACTCATGAAATTTACTCTATTGAACGCAATGTGTCTGGAAAGACTCATGTAATAAAAAAATATCCTTACTTTGGCGGATATGAATGCGGAAATAAAATTCTGGAACTTTCTGATTCTGCTTTGGATGAATTTATTATTTCTTCCCTCTATGCAAGAAATCAGGCTGATGCAGAAACAAAAACTGTCTGGTTTTATCTGGCTAATACCAGCCCAGAATCCGCCGATGAACAATACTTCTATATACAAAGACTTTCCTACAGTCAGTACTCCAGCTCTGTTGATGATTTTGCACTTTATTCAAAAGATAATGATGCCGAAGCGGTTAAAAAATTAGAATATAACGGAACTGACGGCCTCACCTGCAA
>JAILKG010000256.1 GCA_024693915.1 Treponema sp. | reverse complement strand
TTTATCTTTAACCAAAATTTCAACCTGGAAGAAAAGCCCTGCATCGATATTTTCCGGTGCCTTTGTAGAGGCTTCTTCTCCTTCAAAGGAAATAATGGTTCCTGGTTCTGCCCATGGAGCAGTTAAAAGTTCAACTCCTTCGCTTCCATCTGCTTTTTTGTAATCTGCAGCAAGAAGCATACCACGGCTTTCTATTCCCCTCATTTTTCTTGGAGCAAGATTATCTGCAATGATTACATGCTTTCCAAGAATTTCATCTTCTTTGAGATATGGAACAAGACCGGACTGAATTACTCTGTCTTCTCCGCTTCCATCGTCAAGATGTTCAATGTAAAGCTTGTCAGAATCAGGATTGCGGTCAATTTTCACAACCTTTGCAACCTTCAATCTGATATTTTTACTGAAATGTTCAGCCTGCTTTTCAAAAGGAAGAACTTCCGGCTCATCTTTTTTAGCAGCCTTTTTTTCTTTTTTTTCATTCTTTTTATTTTCAGAAGAAGTCTGCTTCTGATTGCCGCTGAATTTTTCACGGAAAGCTGTCATTGTTTTTACATCCAAAGGTCTGAAGAATACTTCAACTGGTGAAACTTCAGAAAGTCCTTCTGTATTTCCAAGATCAGACCAGTCAAGACCTTCTTTAGCTGGAACTCCAATTTTTGTTTCCTTTATAGCCTTTCCAAAGTATGACATAATTTTCTGTGTATATTCTGGCATAAATGGATTCATCATAATCATCAAATCTTTGATTACATAACAAAGATTATGGATAAGGCTGGCAGCTTTTTCTGGTTCGGTAGTTCTTGTTTTCCATGGTTCACATGCCTGGAATTTTTTATTACAAATATCAGCAATTTCAAAACAGAGATGGAAAGCATCCTTAAGGTTAGCCCATTCCAGTTCCTCTGTTACTTTTTCTTCAAGTGCTTTTACCTGAGCCCAGAGTTCCTGGTCTACAGGAGCTTCAGGAATTTTTCCATCATAATATTTGTTTACGAAGAGAAGAGTTCTATTTACAAGATTTCCGAGATTTCCAATGAGTTCGGAGTTCATTTTTTCCATAAAATCTTTCCAGGTGAACTGGAAATCCTGTTTTTCAGGACGATTGTAGAAAATATAGAAGCGCCATGCATCGCTTGGAATGCCTGTTTCAATTGCATCTGTACCAAATACACCTACTCCACGACTCTTTGAGAATTTTCCGCTTTCATAGTTTAAGTATTCTGTTGAACTCATATGGTAAAGTTTTGTCCACTGGTGTGGAGAACCAAGAAGAGTACATGGGAAAATTACAGTATGGAAAGGAATGTTGTCTTTTCCAATAAACTGGAAGAGTTTTACATCTTCCTTATCTTTTGCTTCCTGACTTTCTGATGGAATCCACCAGCTTTTCCAGTCAAAGCTCTGACGTCCTGATTTTATAAGCTCATCAGCCAGCTGTTTGGTAATGGAAATATATCCGATTGGAGCATTGAACCATACGTAAAAAACTTTATCCTCATATCCGCTTTTTGGAACAGGAATACCCCACTTAAGGTCTCGGGTAATTGCTCTTTCATTAAGGCCGTCTCTAATCCAGGCTTTTGTAACATTTATGGCATTGTCTGCCCATTTTCCATCTACGCTTGTTTTTTCAACCCATGCATTCAATTTATCTGAAAGTTTTGGCAGGTCAATATAAAGATGCTTTGTTTCCCTTACCTCTGGAGTGGAACCGCAGGTATGACATTTTGGATTTTTAAGTTCAATAGGATCAAGAAGGCTTCCGCAGTCATCACACTGGTCACCACGGGCTTTTTCACTTCCGCATTTTGGACATGTTCCGTCTACATAGCGGTCAGCCAGGAACATATTGCATTTTGGGCAGAAAAGCTGTTTGTTTGTGTGCTCATTAATAAGTCCAGCATTATCCAAATCGTTAAAGAGACTCTGTGTAATTTCAGTACACTGATCGTTTGAAGTTCTACCAAATTTATCAAAATTTATATGGAACCATTTATAGATTTTTGTATGTTCCTGATAATAGTAATTGCAAAGCTCTCTAGGACTTTTCTTTTCTTCTATTGCTTTTGTCTCTGTAGCAGTTCCATATTCATCTGTTCCGCAGATATAAAGAGTATCGTAGCCACGGCTTCTGGAAAAACGGGCAAATACATCTGCAGAAAGCATCTGAATCAAATTTCCAAGGTGTGGTATATTGTTTACATAAGGCAATGCTGAAGTAATTAATCGTCTTTTCATCTAATTTACGTCCTGATTGTGATAAAATTTCCATCTATTATAAAGATTTTAATGGAGTTATGGAAGTTCCTGAGGAAAAGAATTATAAGGAAAGTAGCCGGCCGTAAATAGTTAAATTTTGCCCCGGGCCTCAAGCCTTGCTTCTCAAGTCACGGTCTGACTAGTGCCTGACCGCGGCAAAACTAGTGCCTGGCTAGATTTTTATTAAGAATTATATAATTTAAAATTTCTGGTTTTAATTTTTTTTAAAGCCATTATTTTTTTACTTTTCTTTTTTTATGCTGGCTGAAAATATTCAGATTAATTGTTTTTTCCATTTCCATGCCGCTTTCAAGTTCTACATTCCATATCATTGTATGGGCAAAAGTCATACCGGCACTCATTAGACAGCCTGAAGTATACTCTGGCCTGTTAAAAATAATTGGAACAAAGGAAAGTTCGGCTTCTTCATTTGGTTCAAACATAAAAGAAATTTCATTGTCAGTGTCAGTTACATAGTAGGCCTGAACAGCGCTTAAAGTTCCCTTGGAATTCAAATCCTTGGAAGAACTTTTTGTATCAACTTCCCTTTTTACTCCGTCCATAATGATTTCCAGTTTATAGGCACTGAAATCTGTATTTTCAAAGTTTGTCTGAGCAAAACTGGATTCAACGGCAAATTTTGCAGAAAGCTTTGAATCGCTTTCATTTTTTAAAATATACTGAATCATCATACCGCTTGCAGTAAGAACATATTTTTTCTTTAAATTTACCTTCTGCTTTTTTTTGTAAAGGGCAGTTACTTCAAGAAGAATTTCTTTTCGAGTTGAATTGAATTTTACTTCGGAATAGTACATTTTTGAAAAAATACCGTTTCCGGAAGGCAGGTTATCCAGATAATATGAAAGCTCTTCGTCGCTAAAAAGATGGTCTACAAAAAGCCCCCTGTCGTATCCATCGCTAACCCCTTCAAATTCAATGGAACGACTTAGATTGTCAGCATAATTTCCAGAAGACTGAATTGGACACAGTTCCCTCACAGCCCCACCTAAAAGAGAAATCTGAGAAAAATAATTGTCCATCCGGCAGACATACTCATTTAAACCATCGGAATTGTAGTCAAAAGAAGAAACGGAAGGTGTAAAATCGTTGCAGTTTCTTAATATTTTTTCTACATCCATAAGGATTCTGTAGGCATTTTGTCTGAAACTTGAGTTTACAAAAGCACCTTTAGCAGTACATATAAAGCCATTTCCGTTCTGAGCTTCCCATAGAAGTTCTCTGGAACTTTTTTTTCTGGCCTTATCTCCGTGAGTCTGGCTTACTAGAAGGCTTACATATAGCATTCTGTCGTAAAGAGCCCTGCTCTGAGGATAAATCTGAAAGAAATCAAAAATTGTAAGAGGATTTTTTATATTTTTTACAGCTT
>JAILKG010000235.1 GCA_024693915.1 Treponema sp. | reverse complement strand
ACTAAAGGAATACCTAAACCCTTGAGTGCAAGGGTTTAGGTATTCCTTTAGTTAATCCATTTACAAACAAAGCTCTGCTTCCTGAAAAAAAGGATGGAATGAATCTATATTTTAATGCTGATAGCGAGATTCAGGGTCCTGACATCATTGGAAAATCAAAGTTCACATTAAATAAAGAAACTGCCTGGCATTATAATGATAAATCTGGAAAAGGTATTTCAGATCCTGCAAACTGGATACCACTTCCAGTCTGGGAGAAATCTGAATGAAAAAAATATTTTCTAAATTTGTGATTTTTACACCTCTTTTATTTCTATTTGGCTGTGGTTCTGTTCCAAAAAAAGTTTCTGAAATTTCAGAGCCTGAATTAAGAACATTTCCGAAGTTCAGAGAAAAAAAATGGAAAGACAACGAAGGTTTTTCCATCGCTGTAATTCCTGACAGCCAGTCCTACATAGACTTGAAGCATCAGACCTTCAACTGGAAGCCTTATGTTATTAATCAGTGGGAAATTTATTACCGGCAGACTGCTTTTATTGCAGAAAACGCTGTCTCAAATGGCGGAGATTTTTCTTTTGCCCTTCACGTTGGAGATCATGTAGAAAAATGTGCCGATAAGCCCATGGAATGGTCAATGGCTGTAAAAGGCCTGGAAAATCTTGACGGAAAGCTTCCCCTCCTTACGGTTCCCGGAAATCATGACTACGACAGATGGAAAATCGGTAAGCAGATTGAAGGCTCTGTTAAATACAACGAATCTTTCGGGCCCTCTTCAAAGTTCTTTAAAAACAAAGAATGGTATAAGGGTTCTTCCAAAGAAGGCCGCAATTCCTGGGCAATTTTTGATGCAGCGGGAAGAAAAATTCTTGTAATAGCTCTGGAAGTAAATCCAGACCAGGAATCTGTTTTCTGGGCACAGAATATTATCAACAATAACAAAGGACTTCCAACAATAATTCTTACCCACGCATATCTTAAAGTCAGCCAGGAAAAAACTGATAAGAACCAGCCTGACAAAATTGAAGAAAATAACGAAAGTGAAGAAGCAGAAAATTCTTTAAAAAAAGCAGAAAAAGCAGAAGCTGAATACGTAATTACAAATAATTACAGATACATAAAGGGACGGAACTTTAAATTCAGCGGCGCCCACTACAGGGAAGCCCACGACGGCTGGAGCGCAAAAGAATTGTGGGAAAATTTTATTTCCAAAAACAATCAGATATTCCTTGTTGTTTGTGGTCATTCAGGCACATCAAAAACAGGAAGTGCTTACAGAATCGACAAAAACCAGGACGGCTACTCAACTTATACAGTGCTCTCAAATTTCCAGTATTTCAACAATTACCTTGATGAAGCCGGCATTTCCTATTCAAAAAAGCATAAAGCCTGCGGAGACGGCTGGTTTTCCATCCTCGACGTAGATTTTGAAAATAATAAAATCGATTTATCCTGCTTCAACAGCGAAACAGGAAGCTTTATGAAAGGAGAACCTTTTGAAATGACTTTTCCAATCGACTGGGATTGGGAAGAAAGGTTTACAAATTCTTCTAAACAGGAAATATAAAGTGCTTTATAATATAGTAATAACACCTATTGAAACTATTATAGATTGGGTTTTTCTCTTCATTACACGTAAATTTGAAGCATTGGGGATTATCGGTGCCGTTTTTGGCGTAAGTATCGCAATGAATTTTATGGCACTTCCAATTTATAACGTTGCAGATGCATTGCAGGAAAAAGAAAGAAACATTGCAAAAAGGCTTTCAAAACAGGTAAAACGAATAAAAGAGACTTTTAAAGGCGACGAACAGTTTATGATGCTTCAAGCCTATTACAAAGAGGAACACTATCATCCCCTTTACGTTTTTAGAAGTTCACTTTCAATCCTTATAGAAATTCCTTTCTTCATTGCAGCATACCACTATTTAAGTCATTGTCCTTCCCTCTTTGGAGCTTCCTTCTGGATTTTCAAAAATCTTGGAGAAGCGGACAAGCTTTTTTCATTGACTTTCGGGACAAAGATTTTCTACATAAACGTTCTTCCGATTTTAATGACCTTAATAAACTTTGCCTCAGGCGCAATATATACAAAAGGAGCTCCAATAAAAGAAAAAGTTCAGCTTTATGGAGTAGCAGTTGTTTTTTTAGTACTTTTATACAATTCTCCAAGCGGACTTGTAATTTACTGGATTTTAAATAATCTTTTCAGCCTTGTAAAAAACATCGTCCTGAAACTAAAAAAGCCAGGAAGAATAGTACACGCCTTTATCAGTCTGGTTTTCATCTTTTTAACAGCATTCTATTTTAAGAATAAACCGGGGACTTCCCTTTGGAAAAAGGAATTAATGCTTTTTGGAACAATTTTATTCTGCTTAATTCCACTATTTTCATATTTTATAAAAAAACTCAATTTAAATAGATTTTTCAGAAGCGAAAAAATTGAAGAACCAATCAGAAAAAGAGAAAAAATAGCTTTTTCCCTCACATTGATAACTCTTTCTGTTCTTTTAGGATTTACTCTTCCTGCAAGTGTAATTTCTTCAAGCCCCACAGAATTTTCATTTTTAGGGAACGTTTCGTCTCCCCTTTTCTACGTAAAAACCGCATTTTTTGTTTTTGGAGGTTTTTGCATTCTCTGGCCTCTTGTCATCTACAATCTTTTTGATAAAAAGGTAAAAAGAGGCGAAGCAATTTTATTTTTTGCAGTTCTTGTTACAACTCTCTTTAATATTTATGTATTCAAACCAAATTATGGTCCAATTGACGCCCGTTTTTCTGTAACAAACCGACTTGATAGAGTTCCCTTTTATTTTTACATAATTCCGATTTTTATTTTTGCCCTTTCAGCCTTCTGTTTTTATATTCTTCAGCAAAAGAAAAAACTTCAGTTTGTTTCCGTAATTCTTTTTTCTGTTTTGATTTCAGAATTTTCATTAGGTATTATAAAAACCTCTTCAATAAAAAAAGAATTTAATGAATATGCAAAACAGCATGAAAAAATGGGAGAAGATAAAATTCTTTCAAAGGAAAACATTAATAAGTGCTACAATTTTTCTAAAACGCAAAATAATGTACTTGTAATCTTCCTGGATAGAGCTGTTTCTCAATTTTTTCCATACATCGAAAAGCAGTTTCCGGAAATGGAAGATGAATTTTCAGGTTTCTCCTATTACCCAAACACTTTAAGCTTTGGAACCTTTACAATTTTCGGATTCCCGGAAATTATGGGCGGCTACGAATATACTCAGCTTAATATGAACAAAAGAAAGGATGAACTATTAAAGGACAAACACAACGAAGCTCTTTTAGTTCTTCCAAAACTGTTTTCAGACAAGGGATATTCTGTAACCTATTCAAATCCAACTTATCCGAATTACAAATGGAAAGGAGGAACATCCTTCTTTGACGACTATCCTTACGTAAACGCATTTGAACTTAGAGGGACACTTTCTGAAATTTACAAATCTGAAAAAAATATAGATAGTCTAAATAATCTTGATAAAATTGCAAATCACCAGATTGTAAATTTTGTATTTCTTGAAGGGCTTTATCCTTTGATTAGGCACGTTTTCCACAGAACTGTTCAGGATAATTCTGTAATGCAGGACGATTTTATCGATAATTTTTCTGATCTGTATTACCTTAAAGAACTTACTCAGTTTGAAAGTGAAAAGCCTACCTTTACTTTTATCGGAAACGAAACGCCTCATGCTCCAACAAGCCTTGAATCTCCAGATTATGAAACTTTAGCTCCTTACAAAACAGGTTCTACAGGCTTTTATAAAGCATATAATCAGACTGACGGAATGGAATATCAGGCACTGGCAGCTTCTTTAAAACAGCTTGGAAAATTCTTTAATTACTTAAAGGAAAATAATGTTTACGACAATACCCGAATTATTATCGTAAGCGACCATGGATATTTCAATAAATACAATTTTTCTAACGACTTTAAAGACAAAACAGTTCTCTCAAGTTTTAACCCGCTTTTTATGGTAAAAGATTTTAATTCCACCGGAAAGCTAAAAACCAATAACTCTTTAATGACAAATGCTGACACTCTGTTTTTTGCAAAGGAAGGACTTTCTCTTTCTGACAAAAATCCCTTTACCCACAGAACTTTTGTTCAGGAAAAAGAGAATATTATGGTATGGGAGCCGAATAAAGAAGAATGGAGCTCAACATACGTAATGGACAAAACACAATTTACCCTTGAAAAAGGTTATAAAATAACTGAAAACATTTTTAATCCAAATAATTGGAAAGAAATAAATTACAAAGATTTAACAAAAGATACAAAAGAAGGAGATTCTGATAATGAATAACATTTTTTTACCTCTTTATATTGACCCGGGTACGGGCAGCATGCTTTTTTCAATTCTTATTGCTCTTGTTGCAACCCTCTCTTTCGGAATTAGAGCAATCTGGATAAAACTCAGGCTTGTTTTTACAAAAAACAAAGACGGTGGAGCTGAATTAGACAGTTCTTACAAGCAGTACGTAATCTACAACGAAGGAAACCAGTACTGGAATACATTCAAGCCTGTTTGCAAAGAATTTGAACAAAGAAAGATACCTCTAACCTACTACACTTCATCTAAAGATGATCCTTGCTTTAATGAAAATTTTGAATATGTAAAACCTGAATTTATCGGAGAAGGAAACGCAGCTTTTGCAAAACTAAATATGCTTTCAGCAGGTTTTGTGCTTATGACAACTCCAGGACTTCAGGTTTACCAGTTGAAACGAAGTAAGCGCGTAAAGCACTACAGTCACGTTGTACACATGCCAAATGACGCTACAACTTACAGACTTTTTGGTCTGGACTTTTTTGATTCAGTTTTGCTTACAGGCGACTATCAGGGAGAAGATATAAAACTTCTTGAAAATATGCGAAATATTCCTAAAAAAGATTTAATAACTGTGGGATGTCCTTACCTTGACGTTTATAAAGAACTGATTTCTTCTATCCCTGAAGAAGAAAATCATCCATTTACAGTTCTGGTTTCTCCAAGCTGGGGAAAAAGCGGACTTTTAATGCGTTACGGAGAAAAACTTCTTGACCCTCTTTCAAAAACAGGCTGGAGAATTATCGTTCGCCCTCACCCTCAATCAAAAAAATCAGAAGC
>JAILKG010000233.1 GCA_024693915.1 Treponema sp. | reverse complement strand
CAATTATAGAAGAAGCGCTGGACACAGATCTCTTTATGGCTCTTCAACCGGCCGCTACTGCCATGATGTATGCTGATAAGAATTTTGAAAGTGCTTACATGAAGAGTATCAAAGAGCTGGATGAACTTGTTCAAAAAGAAGCCGATGCAAGACTTGGAAAAAAACTGGTTTTCCTTATAAAAGATTTTATTTATACCTTAACAGACTGGAAGAAAGAGCTGGAAAATCACTCTACCCAGGGAGAATTATATACAAGAACCTGGACTGAATGCCGGTCTTTTGTTCTTCCTATGAATCCTCAGAGAACTGAACTGGAATATGCCATAAAATCTGTTCTTTCTGATTTAGGTCTGCATTTCCGTTCAAAAAAAGGAAATAAATTTTCCACTGAAAAAGAAGCACTTACCGGTGATAAAAACAAGCCTGCTAAAACAGCTGAAAAGGAAAGCGGTAAAAAATCATCTTCTAAAAAGCGAAAAAGATATTCTCAGAAAGGGAAGACTTCAACCCAGACATTTATTTAGTCTTTATTCACTCTTTGACAGATTTGTGGGCTGAATTTTCTTTTTTATCTCCCTTTGTATCCCCGTCTATATATTGGGTACCTGTGATTTTATCGATTACAATGCTTACTTCTTCAATAAGAATTCCTGTGTAGGATTCGATTTTATCAATGATGTACTGCTGCATTTTATGGATTTTTCCAGTTAACTGAGTTCCAAAAGGCACATCGATTATAATTGAAATTTTATAACCCCGGTTGTCCGTGCGGATTGTCATTTTTTTTACTCGGACTGCGCTGTCGCTTTCGTAAACGCAGTGCATTACCATTTGAGTGAGGGCTGCTTCTGAAATTTCTATGCGGCCTTTTTTTGAAAATTCCGGCTGAACGATTGATTTTTCAAAGAGTTTTCCAGTGTTCTTATCTTTTTTTGAAAGGAACTTATTCTTTCTGAAAAAAACTTTTATGGAGTTTGAAAAAATCTGAGGATAACTTTGTTTTACTTCAATTGAAGGAACTGGAATAACATGCTTTCCCTCAATTTGTCGGGACTTTATGGCTTTTTCAATTTCTTCCCTGGTTGCAATTTCTTCGATGTGAATGATTTTTTGTGGCTGGGGAAGCTGAAGTCTGGTGGCAATTTTATTTACCATCTTTTCAGATGTTCCAAGAATGAGAATTTTTTTGATTCTTGCTTTTTTTAGAACTTTTGCAATTTCATCTCTGTGGTCTTTGTCATCAAAAAGGGCTACCCGGACTGCTCCCATGTATGTTTTTTCCCTTTTTGCAGAATGGCCGGCAAGAATTTTATCATTCTGAATTAAAAGACCGTCATCTATAATTGAATCAATTCCGTATTTTTCTGCAAGCAGTTTTGAACGAAAACTTTTTCCTGTTCCGCTCTCACCAACAAGTGCATATACTGTAACCGGTTTTAGTCCTTTAATTATGTCCTGAATGAAATTGCCCATATGGGAAATTATAAACCTAAGTCACTTATTTCGCAATTGCACTTCTTTAAAAAAATCTTAAAGTTTTCAGGCAGAGGACAAACTATACTTTCAGGGAGAGAAAGGGGATTTTCAGGAAAAGTAAGGCGCCAGGCATGAAGAAAAAGTTCCTGTCTGCCAGTGTTCTCTTTATTTAATGGTAAAGCCCCGTAAATACTGTCTCCAAACAGAGGAAAGCCGTGCAGGGCGCTTGTACTTCTTATCTGATGGGTTCTGCCTGTATGAATGTTAAAGCTGACAAGAGATAAATCTCTGTTTTTGTATTTGAAATATTTAAGTGGAGAAATATCTGTCAGGGAAAGTTTTTCATTTTCTGAAGATTTTAACGAAGATGCTTTTACGGTGTAAAAGCCTTTATTATCTTTATCATCATTTTTTGAAATATAATCTTTCCAGCTTTCTTTTTTTTCAACTTTTCCTTCTACTATCGCAAGATATTCTTTTTTTATGCTGTGATTTTTTATATTTTCAGAAAACCAGACGGCACCTTCCAGACTCCAGGAAAAAGCAATCAGTCCGCTGGTTCTTTCATCAAGTCGGTGAAGAGGACCTGGCTTGAAAGAAAGAGAGGTGTTTTCCTTAAGGCTGCTGTAATATTTTTTTACCTGAATGTCCATGCTGTCATTTTTTCCATGGACAGTAATTCCATAGGGTTTTTCAAGAATGAGAATGTGCTGGTTTTTAAAAAGAATTTTAAAGGGGAAGGAAGCTTTTATTGAATTGTCTTTATCCCAGGATTTCTGAACTTCTTTTTTACTTTTATCTTCAATTACCTGTAGACCTTTTCCACGGGCTGTATTTTCGGTATTTTGTTTTTCAGATTTTTCAGATTTTTCAGAAAATTTTTCACCTGCAGCCTGACCATATTTTTCTACAAGAAATGCTGCAATTTGAATTTTATCGCCTTCAAGAATTTTTAATTCGGCTTTTGCTTTTTTTTCGTTTACTTTTACAAGACCTTTTCTGGTGATGGAATAAATTTCTGAAAGAGGCGCTGATGGTAAAAGAATGCGCAAAATTTTATCCAGACGTCTGGAAGAATCATCTTTTCCTGCCGTAAAACTTTTAAATTCCATAATAATTATTATGAATAAAAAAAAGAAATGTGGCAATAATGAATAATTCTACTAGTAAAAAGAAAGATATAATGGTAAAATTAAATAATCATGTTTATGAATTTTAGTGAACAAATCAAGGGTTTTATCACAAGTCCTGTTTTGCTTGCAGGTCTTTCAAGCTGGCTTTCTGCTCAGTTTATAAAAACCGTTATAAATATACTTTATGGAAGAATTCATTCCATTCCTGAACTTCTGGAAAATCTTTTCTGGAAAACAGGAGGACTCCCTTCTAGCCATTCTGCTCTTGTTACATCAATTTGTACAACAATTGGCTTTAGAAACGGAATTACATCCGACATTTTTATGCTGGCTCTGGCATTTTTAATGGTAACCGTCAGGGATGCTCTTGGAGTAAGACGTTCAAACGGAATTCAGGCAAAAAAAATCAATGAAATCGGAAAAAGACTGAACGAAAAAGAACTCATTGAGTACAAACCATTAAAAGAAGTAAACGGCCACACTCCAATGGAAGTTACTCTAGGCTGTATTCTTGGAATGGGAATGGGACTTGCTTTTTCAATTTTTTAAAAAATGACACTTTTTAAGCGCTACATTCTGCCTCTTTTGATTATTCTTACCTCTCTTTTCTGCTTTTATTTTTTTAAAGTAACACAGGTGCAGCGTTTATGGTCAGGTTATTCCCTTTTATATGTAAGCCGGAATTCAGATATGACTTCTGTCTATAAATGTCTGGAAAAGCATTCAATAAAAAACTATATTTGTCTTGATAATCAGTTTATCCCTTTAAATCTTGCGGATCAGAGTCCAGAAATACGCCTTTCTCTTTCCTGGACAAAGGAAAAATCTGCCTATCTTTCAGAAAGAAATTCATATTTTTTTGATAAAGATAAAATTTATTCAGTTATCTACGTTCCTGAAAAATACTCTTCAAAACTGCCCGGAACCTTAGAGGAATTAAAATCTATGGGAATTAAAGGCGGTCTTAATGCTTCTACCAATTATCCTTTTTTAGCTCCTCTGGCAACTATTTTGCTGGCCGTTTTTTTAGTTTTCTATTCAGCAGATAAGGTAAAAGCGGCCTTTCTTTTTTCACTGCCGGTTTATTTTTCATTTTTTGTTCCAACTTATCAGACCGCAGCAGCCCTCTGTCTTTTCATGTTTTCTTATTATTTGACTTTTAGAATTCTTGGAAGAAAGAATGCCCTTCAGGTTTTAAAAAAATCAATGCTTTTTATAGTGCTTTCAGCAATTTCTCTTATTTCAATGCTGCTTTCCTCTGTAAAAATTGCCCTTCTTTTTATACTGCTTTTACTTTCATCACTGGCTCTTCTTTCCCTTTACGATAATGTTAAAAATCTCCTTGATAACTACAGATATTCTTTTAATCCTGTAAAAATTCGAACGGCAGGAATGATAAGACTTGTTACAAAAAAATCAAGGTTTTGCCTTCTTGTTACAGGTTTTTTTATTTCTTTTATAACTGTATTTTCATTTGTTTCCATCAGCTTTTCTTTTCCATCAGAAGATGGGCAGGTAAGTCTGCCTTCTCCTGCAGCCAGAGAAAAAGTACTTCCCCAACTGTCAGATTTTGTAAACTGGAGATGGGAAAGCTTGATTTATCCCTATATTTCAATAAATTCCAGTGAAAGTATTTTACCAAAAGAAGGAAATACAGTATATTTTCCTCGGTTTATTGAAGAAGATGGACGTATAAAGGAAAGTCTTACTTCAATTACTTATAATCAGAAATTTAAAGAAGAATCTATTTCTTCAATTGACAGCCTGGATTATCCGGCAATAGAAAAGGTTCTTAAAAAACAGGGAAGAATGAAAGCTGGTTTTTCTTCTTCCGTTAATGCGCGGCCTTCATTTTTTTCAATTATATTGATGATTTTTTCTGCCGGTGCAGTTTTCGTTTTTTATTTTATAATTACAAACCCGAAATTCCGGGGGAGGGCATAAATGACAGTTTTTCCAAATATTCATGGAATAAAGAAAAGCTCCTACAAAAAAAGCGTAAATGGTT
>JAILKG010000232.1 GCA_024693915.1 Treponema sp. | reverse complement strand
CTTTAACAAAAATTATTCTGCTATTCCTTTCAAGGCTTTTCTGATAAAAGACTTTTTCTGCTTCATTATAATTTTGCAGTGAAACGATAACCGGTCTTTCAGCTTTTATTATTCCGGCTTTTTCTCCTGCGATTTTTTCTATTGTATCACCCAAAAATTCCGTATGTTCCTTTTCAATTGGGGTAATTACTGAAAGCAGGGGATTTACAACATTGGTTGAATCAAGTCTGCCTCCCAGACCTGTTTCATAAATTACAAAATCGCAAGCCGCATTTTTAAAGCACAAAAAAGCAAAAACAGTTACAAGTTCAAACCAGGTAAGAGGTCTTTGTCCGGGCAGGTCAGAAGTTTTTATAGATGAAATCAGGTTTACAAGCTGGTCGGCAGAATTTTCATATACCTGGTCTTCAAAAAATCCTGAAGAAGTTCTTATTCTTTCCCTAAAATCAATTATGTGGGGACTCTGATAAAGGCCGCATTTTTTTCCGCTTTTTTCCATTATCTTAGAAAGCATCTGGGAAACGCTTCCTTTTCCCTTGGAGCCCGCTACATGAATACAGGGAATCTGATTCTGGGGATTTCCAAGTTTTTCGCATAAAAATTTCATGGAATCAAGCCAGAATATGTTTTTGGCTTGAGTTTTTTCAAAATTTAAGTAAGAGTCAAGCCAGTTTAAAAAATCTTCAAGTTTCATTTTTATTCCAGAATTGTTAAATTAAAGACTTTTTTTAAGGGCTTCTTTCCAGTCCTGAATTTTAATTTTAAGTTCTTTTTCAATAAACTCAAGGGAATGAGCTGAAGATATATTTTTTTCATCTTCCTGAGAAGATGAGTCTGTCAGCGGATTTTCAAAATCTTTTTTTTCAGTATTTTCCTGGTTTACAGAAAGTTCATTTTTCTCATTTTCATCATCTTCATCAGCTTCACTTGAAAGCTCTTTTTCTGAGAGATAAAAGTCCTTTATACTATATGCATCAGCTGAAGAGGAGGGACTTATAGAGCAGCCGTTATTTAAAAGCTTTTTCTTTTTTAGTTCATCACAAAGGTAAAGTAAAAAGTTACATGAAGATGCTTTTCCCTTATTTGTAAAAATATATTCCCCGTATGAAAGGGCACTGTTTTTACCAAAAAGTTTTGTTGCTTTTCTTGCTTTTTCTATTATAAGCAGAATAAGAAGGGATAAGTCTTTTGCGCTTGTAAATAGGTTTTCATCAAAATCAGCTGCGGCAATAGAATTTTTAGAATTTATTTCTGTAATTATTTTGGAAAGAAATCCATCTGTTGTTTTTCCAAAAATATTTGATGTTTTTATAATGTAATACTGAGTAATTGTGGAATTAATTTCTTCGTCCCTGCAGGCAATGTCAGAAATATGTATTAATTTTGCTCCGTGTTCTCTTGATATACGGGCAACGTTCAAGGCTGACTTACCATTCTTTTCAGAAGAGAAAAATGATGATGTATTGATTATCCAGTCAATTTTACCATCACCTGGATTTCGTAAATTTCTATGGGAAGTGTAATATAATTCGGTTTCTTTTGTCTTGATAAAATTTTCAAGATTTTCATAGATATTCATGTTTAATTCTGAATTAGAGGATACAAATGGAATATCTTTTTCATTTAAGAGTTCTGCTACTTCTTTTCCAAGAAGATTTTCGCTTCCTATTAACCAAATCATTTTATGCTCCAGTTATTTAAATTTTGGTAAAAATAAAATTGCAGAAAGTTTTTATTCTGTTAATAAAACTTGTTTCAATTCTTGCTGTAAGGAAGGGTACTCTTGGCGCTTTTACTCCTCCTGCACCGTACAAAATCCACTTATCTCCCTCTCTGAAAAGAATTATAGCGCTTTTCATGGCGTATGGTTTTACGCAGGTAAATCCTTCATAGGTAAGTTTGTTTGAATTTGTCTGGGTGTAGAAAATATATCCTTCTGAATTTTTTCCAACATCTTCTGAATTTCCATTTTTTTCAGAGAAAGGAATTTCTTCAATATATATCGGACAGAAAATATTTCCAAATGGTTCCATATAAAGTCTTGTCTCAAGAAAGGTTTTCTCTCCTTCTGTTTTTTGAGAAAGAACTTCAGAGGATGAATATAAATCCCAGTAGCGCTGGTGTCTTTCCGACCAGTAAGGAATTCCTGCGTAATCCTGAATGTTCTCCAGTGCATTTCTGATTTTCTGGGGCAAATCTTCATTTCCCTGGTAAGGTTTAATCTGAATAACTTCTGCCAGATAATTTGGGTTTGTTTCATTTATGGATTTAAGAAGCTTTTTACAGGCTTCATTATCCTCTTTCAGGCACATGTATTTTGGGTAATCAATGTTTCTGATTAGAACCTCTCCCTTTTCAAGGATTTCTTTTTCTGATTTTTTTAATTCAGAATTAAAAGGTAAAGCATAAAAGAAGCTGGAAGTAATAAAAAATGCAAGGATAAAAATAATTTTTCTTTTCATAATAACGCTCCCATTATAGTAAATTGGTCGATTTATGTCACGCTAAAGGCTGTAGACAGCCCTTAGAATCTTGAAAAAACTGCATTATACACAATCAAACAAATGTGATATAATAGAGGTTACTATCAGGCGCTGATTTTCTTTTATAAATCATTTTGCGCTATTAAAAAAAGAGGATGATATGATTGCAGCAAAAATTAAAGAAACACTGGAAAGTCCTTCAGCAGGCGTAATCCGAAAAATGTTTGAAGAGGGAGCAGTACTCAAAAAAAAATATGGGGAAGACAATGTTTTTGATTTCAGCATTGGAAATCCGGATTTGGACCCACCAAAAGAAGTTCTTGATGCAATAAAAAAGGTTGCAGAAGATCAGAGCCACATGTGCCACGGCTACATGCCTAATGCCGGCTATCTTGAAACAAGAAATCAAATGGCAAGGAAAACCAGCCAGGAACAGGGCCTTGATGTAAAGGCTGAAAATGTAGTAATTACAGTAGGGGCTGCAGGTGCCTTAAACTGTGTAATGAAAACTCTCCTTAATCCGGGGGATGAAGTTATTGTTCCATGTCCTTATTTTACAGAATACGATAACTATATTCACAATCACGGAGGAGAAATCAAGAGGGTAAAAACAAAAGAAGACTGTTCTCTTGATCTGGAAGAAATAAAAAACGCCCTCAATGAAAAGACAGCTGCAATTTTAATTAATTCTCCTAACAATCCTTCCGGAAAAATTTATTCTGAAGAAGAAATTAAAAATCTTTCTGACCTTCTTTATGAATTCGGAAAAAATAATTCAAGGCTTCCATATCTTATTCTTGACGAGCCTTACCGAGCAATTACTTACGATGGCAAAAAAGTTGCACCAGCTTTTAAACATTACGAAAATGCAGTTGTTGTAACCAGTTTTGCTAAAAATTTAAGCGTTCCTGGAGAAAGAATTGGTTATATTGCAGTAAACCCTGCTTCAAAGGATGCTTCAGTATTTATTGCCGGTGCAATTCTTGCAAACAGAATTTTAGGTTTTGTAAACGCTCCTGCTTTCTTCCAGAAAGTAATCGCTGCTTCCTGGGATGCAAAATGCGATTATTCACTTTATGAAAAGCGTCGCAATGAAATTATGGAAATAATGGATTATGCCGGCCTGAAATATATTCGTCCGGAAGGCGCTTTCTATCTTTTTGTTAAGGTTCCTGATGAATGGAATGGAGATGATCTTGCTTTTACAAATCATCTTAAAAAATTCAATATTCTCTGTGCCCCTGGAAGCGGTTTTGGTGGTAAGGGCTATTTTAGAATTTCCTACTGTGTTGCAGAAAAAACAATTCTTAATTCAAAAGAAGCTTTCTATAAGGCAGTTCATACAAAGTGAAAATCTTTTTTCTAAGTGCTGAGGCCTATCCCTTTGCAAAAACAGGGGGACTGGCCGATGCCGTTTCTTCCCTTGCAAAAGCTCTTTCTCTTGCCGGGCACCAGGTAAACATCCTTTTACCCAGATATTATTCCATTAACAAGGATTCTCTTACACTTGTAAAAAAGGATGTTTTTGTAAGTCTGGGGCCAATAGAAGTTAGGGTAAATTTTTATCAAAGTCAGCTTGATGATTCATCTATAAATGTTTATTTTATGGATTTTGAAAAATTTTTTGGAAGGGAAGGTATTTACGGACCTACAAATACCAGCGAATACAAGGATAATCCAGTTCGTTTTTCTCTTTTTTGCAGAAGTCTCTTTCGTTTGTGTGAATGCATTGATTTTAAGCCAGACATTATCCATGTTCACGACTGGGCGTCAGCTCTTGCTCCTGTCTTTTTAAAATATCAGGAGCGAAAAAACTCTTTTTTTTCTGATACAAAATCAGTTATAACTGTTCACAATGCAGCCTATCAGGGAAAATTTCCGGTTGATTCATATAAATTTTTAGGACTGCCTGAGGAATTAAGGTTTCCGGCTGGTTTTGAAGATTCCTACAGTGTAAATTTTTTAAAGGCAGGACTTACATCTTCTGACTGGATAACTACAGTTTCTCCTTCCTATGCAAAGGAAATTCAATGCGACCAGTTTGGAGAAGGACTTGCCGGACTTTATCGGGTTCGTTCCTCTACACTTACAGGAATTTTAAACGGTATTGATGATAAAGTCTGGTCTCCTGAAATCGATAAAAATCTTCCTGCAAATTATTCAATTGAAAATTTTTCTGGAAAGGCTTTATGTAAAGAAGCAGTGCAAAAGAAATTCGGTCTTCAGGTAAATTCCTCTGTTCCGGTAATCTCTTTAATAAGCCGCCTGGTTCCTCAGAAAGGAATATCGGAAGTTTTTGCTCCCATGTATGGAGCAATATATAAAATATGTACAGAACTTCCCCTTCAATTTATTGTAATTGGAAGCGGAGAAGAATGGTGCCAGAAAGAAATACTTTCCCTTTCTTCCCGACTTGATAATTTCAAGGCATATGTTGGTTATGATGACGCATTAAGCCATTTGACGGAAGCTGGCAGCGATTTGTTTTTAATGCCTTCAAAATATGAGCCCTGCGGACTAAACCAGATGTATTCCATGAGATATGGAACTCTTCCCATTGTCAGAAATACCGGGGGACTAAAAGACAGCGTGGAAAACTATAATCCCGCTGCTTCAGACTGTCTTAAAGGAACTGGTTTTGTTTTTGATTTCCTTACACCGGAAGCAATTTTTAATACTGTAAAATGGGCTGTGGAAAGCTGGTATTCAAACAAAAGAGATATTTCCCAGATGATAAAAAATGCCATGACAAAAGATTTTTCATGGAAAAAGAGCGCCCAAGAATACATTGAAGTATATAAAAATCTATAATGAGGCAAACTTTAGCTTTCAAAGTTCAAATAAAAATCAATATTCAAACCACTGTCCGTCACTTGTCAGATACCAGTCTGCAAGAACCTGCTGGCCATTAGGTTCATACCAGGAAATACAGCCGTCTCTGTTTAGAACTACAACTTTGCTTGAATTCTGACAGACTTTAAGAGGAAGACTTGCTGTTCTCTTAAGATTAAAGCTTTTTCCTCCGCTTAAATGCTGGGCTCTTACAGTATCTTTTCCGATGTTTGTATATAAAAGAGGGTAGTGCATATAGGAAAAGGCATCAGGATCTTCGTCTTTTAAGCGTAAAATACCCTGAGTCGTTTTTGAAAGAGGATTGTATTTAAACACAACAGTACTCTTTGTATTGTCCGTTGCCTGTACGCCGATTCCGTAAATATCGTTGTTGTAAATTTCAAGTGCAAAGCTTACATTTCCACCTAAATTTGTTGGAACTGTTTCTCCTGTTTCCATATCCACGCAAAGAAGGGCTCCTTTTGGATTTGTGGCATAGGATTTTGCAACATAAAGCTTGCCGTTTGAAGCAATTACAGCATCCTGAAGACCTGCACCTGTGTATACATTTCGGAAACTTCCATCCTCAAAATTGTAAAGGTTTATGCTTGATGCATTTTCCATTTCAACAAGTGTTTTTCCAAAAAGCCGGATGGACTGAAGGTTGTTTTTTGGAGTAAAAAGAGTTTTTATTTCTTTTGTTGTAGTAGAGTAGATCTCAACAGCTTCTCTTTCTTCTTTTGTCCACAAAATAATGTTGTCTTCATAAGTTAAAAACTGGTTGTGACCATTGTTTTTTCCAAGAGGAGTCACATATCCTGTATCGTAACTGGATTTGTAAATCTGTTTTTTGGTCAAAAAGTAAAAATCTTCCCCGGCTGGAGCCATATCGTAGATTTTTTCAAAAGTGTTCTCTGTAATAGAAGCAAGGCGAAGTGAACCTGTCTGAACACTGGCATCGGTCTTGTAGATAGCACCATTCTTTCCACCCAGCATTATTTCATTACCGGCTTTCGTTCCACAAATGATTTCAGAACTGCCTCTTGGACCATTTACAAAAGTTTTTAAAATGCGGGGCTGACTTACAGTCTGATTATCAATATTTTCCAGCATATTAAGAACATAAGTTCCTCTGGTATCGTTTGTTATATAGTATAAATTGATGTCTTCTTTTGAGGAAAATAGAATAGCTTTTTCAGCATTTACTGTAAGTATATTCTTTCCGGTTGTAGCCTGAAAAACATAAATTTTATCGTCCTTTACACCTGCAAGAAACATTGATGAATTAAAAAGAAGGGGTTGTTCTAATCCCTGCATCACATTGAATTTTTTCTTTAGTTTTCCTGTTGTAAGATTGTAATAAGTCAAGTTTCCAACAGGAGAGTAGGTAACGGCTGTTTTTTCACTTGCACTTGTTTTTGCGTATGAAACAATTCCTGTGGTGTCGTAAATTTTTTCAACTACGGAGTTTGTCTGAGTTTTGATAAAAACAAGTCCGTCTACTGAGGCTGTGCCAATCATAAGATAGTTTCCATTTTCTGAATAGGAAAGGCTTGTGATTGTGTCTACAAAACGGCGGGAAAGTTTTTTTGTCAGAGTGTTCCAGTTCCATACAGAAAGCCGGTTCACAGCTCCTCCGTCCGTTTCATAAACTGCTACTTCGCTTCCGCTTGGCGAAACTGCAATCATTTTTATTTCAAGGTCAGTTACCTGATAATGCTCTCCAATGTTATCTGGGCCCCAGCTGATAAGAAAACCGTCTTTGCCTGCGGAAAAATATGACTGGTCTGGGCTTCCGCCTTCTTTTGTAGGAAGAATTATAGAAACAGCCTCCTGGTGTCCCTGACTTGACTGCTGT
>JAILKG010000212.1 GCA_024693915.1 Treponema sp. | reverse complement strand
TTAAGAATTGTAGATCACATAAAAAGCGCCGGTTTTGAAGCCAGCCTTGAAGAAATTCAGGCCGATTATCCGGGACAGACCCTTGGCCGCCCTCATTTTGCCCTCTGGATGGAAAAAAAAGGAATTGTAAAACACCACCAGCAGGCCTTTGATAAATATCTTGCAAGAGGCCGCCCATGGTTTGAAGAACACACAGGAGCAAATCTGGATGAAGCCATAGTTGCCATAAACGAAAGCGGAGGAATTCCTGTTCTTGCCCACCCAATGTCCCTCTATCTTTCCTGGTCAAAAATGGAAACTGCCTTTCAGGATTTTAAAGAAAGAGGCATACAGGGAATTGAAGCTTTTCATCCTGGAGCCAGAGTAACAGAGTGCCTTAGGCTTGAAGAAATGGCCAAAAAACTGGGCTTTTTTGTTACAGCCGGAAGCGATTTTCACGGTGAAAAAATCCGGCACGACAGAACTCCAGGTCATGCCTGCGGTAACAAAATTATTGAAGACCGTTTTTACTTTGAAGAGCTTCTTCCAGCGATGGAAAAGCTTATGTAATAAAAGGCATGAAATGAGCAAAGCATAATACAAGTAAAAAGATTCGGCTAAGATTTAGGAGATTTTTTTATGTTTGAAAAACTTGATCTTAACAAAACAAAAACACCTTTCATTTCTGCAATTTTTATTCTATTAATAACTACAGTTCTTGTTCTTTCCAACGCTTTTAACGACTACAGATTAAAAACTAACCTGACAGCATTCCAGAAAAGAGAAATGAAATCCTCTGTGGAAAATTTCATTTTAACAATTGATACAATTCGAAAAGAGCTGAAGGAAAATCCCGGCCGCGAAGAAATCAATCTGAGCGATGAAAATATAAAAGAAAAAACCCTGGCTTTTGCAAGAAAGATTGTTCACGAATCAACTTTTTCCAACGGAGCCTATCTCTGGATTAATGAAGTAAGAAATTTTCAAGGTGGAGATAACTACGGAATCAGACAGGTACACGGGAATCTGCCGGAAACAGAAGGACTTCTCCTTTCAACTTCAATGCAGGACGCAAAAGGTAACTTTCCATACCTGACAGAACTGGAAGGAATCAGGAAAAATGGCGAAATATTCTACAGATACCACTTCAAGGAATACCAGTCAGATAAAATCTCAGAAAAAATCACTTACGCAAAACTATACGAACCCTATAACTGGATTATCTGCACAGGAACATACCTGAATTCAATGTACGAACCGGCAGGCGGAGTAAGCCGAGGGAAAAAAATTGCTTTCTATACATCCTGTCTGCTTCTCTCTTTGATTTCACTCCTTCTTTTTGCCTATATAATTTTTTCCAGCCATTACCGCTCAAAAAAACTTTTGATTGAAACAGAATTATTAAAAGGTAAAGTTGCCCACGATGCCATGACAGGCGCAAGCAGCCGTTCCTTTGGAACAAGTCTCCTTCAAAAATATCTTAAAAATTTTCAAACAAATGGACAAAATTACTCCATTGCAATTCTTGATATCGACAATTTTAAAAACATCAACGATAAATATGGCCACAACAGTGGAGACACAGTAATAAAAAATCTTGTAAACACAATAAAAGAAAGTCAAAGTGCCAATGACCACATAATCCGCTGGGGAGGAGACGAGTTTATTCTGACCTACAAGCACCACTTAGATGACTTAGATTCTATTCTGGACTCTCTGAATAAAAAAATTGCCGGACAGACCGTAAAACTGGATGACCACAGGGAAATAAAGTATACAATTTCTATTGGGGCAAGCCATTTTTCAGAAAAAGACACCAGCATTTCTGATACAGTAAAAAGAATTGACGATGCTCTTTACCTGGCAAAAAGAGTAAAGAATTCCCACTATATAATAGAACTTTAAAATGCTTTTTTAGAAGGCGGACATAGAAAAGACATTTTACGCAATCACACATGAGATAGAAAATAAATTCCCATAAAAAAAAGCAGCACCCCTTTAAGAGCCGCTGCTTATCCTTACCAGTACTAAAAAATTAATAAAGTTTTTCCCCTAACAGACGGCAGGCAAGACTAACGGCCAGAATTGCAGTCTGGTTTCGAATATCCAGAATAGGATTTACCTCTACAATTTCTGCAGACCTCACCTTCCCCGTTGTTGCAATTTCTTCCATCAGTAAAAGAGCTTCCCTGTTTGTAAGTCCACCTGGAAGGGGAATACCTGTTCCCGGGGCAAACATAGGATCTAAAACATCCATATCAAAGCTTACATGAATAATATCCAGCTTCTTAAAAAAGGCCAGAACCTGTCTTACAAGGCCCGCAAAACCGATACAATCGATATCACTCATGGTAAAAACTGTAACGCCGGCTTCCTTCATCAGAACTTTTTCACCCTTATCCAGATCCCTGATTCCCACATAGCAGATATTTTTTGGATCTATCTTCTGGCCTTCATAATAAAGGTTTACAAGTTCATCCAGACCATAACCGGCAGATGCCGCAAGACATTCTCCGTGAATATTGCCTGTAGGAGAAGTTTCCGGCGTATTAAAATCGCCATGGGCATCAACATAGAGAATCCCTAAACTCTTTCCTTCTTTTCTGGCAGTTGCAGAAAGACCTGCCAGAGAGCCCAGAACAATGGAATGGTCGCCACCCAGCACCAGGGGAAAATCGCCTTTTGAAGTAATTTCTTCCACCTGACCGGCAAGTCTTGTACAGGCATTTGCAATAGGACGAAGATATTTTGCCCTGGGATTCCCAATTTCTTCATACTCCTGGGCAGTAGCCTTAAAAATATCAGAATGTTCAAAAGTTTTGTGACCTAAAGCTTCAAGTTTTTCCTTAATTCCCGCAAGCCGAATAGCGGAAGGCCCCATATCAGATCCGTGCCTGCTGGCCCCAAAATCAAGGGGCATTTCAAGAATATGTACGTTCATGCCATAAATTCTAAAATCAAGGACTTTATCCGTCAAGTAAAAAAAATGTTGTAATTAAGCCCTCTTTATTTGTAGCTGCAAAAAGCCATTTCCATATATTCCTCTTGTATTTCTGCCTTTTTTTCCATTATATTTGATTTATATGAAAATTAATTACCCGGTACTTTAC
>JAILKG010000191.1 GCA_024693915.1 Treponema sp. | reverse complement strand
CCTGATTCCATGGAATCCGGTAAAAAGCCTTTCTTTTGAAGAACCAACTTCTAAAGAAGTAAAAGATTTTGAAAATCTTCTTTTACGCTCTGGCCTTAATGTTACCCTTCGCACCAGAAGAGGTCAGAAAATTGGCGGTGCCTGCGGACAGCTTGGAAAAACCAGCGAAAAATCCTACTCAGACAAAACCTTATAACAAATTATTCAAGGCAAAAATCTAAAATAAAACTTGAAGATTCAACTTTTATGGCTTATAATTTAATTAACAACAAATTATGGAGCTTTGTAGATATGCAGAAAAAAATTTACGTAGTGGGAATGTTTGATACAGACACATCGGGGAAAGTAGAAACTGCCGTTAAGGGAGTTGGAGGCGTAACAAATGTTGTTGCAAACCCTGACAAATCCCAGGTACTTGTAGATTTTGACGAAGGAACTGCAGGCATCGAAGACGCAATCAACCAGGCTATCTCCTCTTGTGGCGTTGATGTAATCGGTTAATTCTATGAAGCTTGTTATTCTTGACGGTCATGCAGTTAATCCTGGCGATTTGAGCTGGGATATATTTTCTAAATATGCAGATATCACTGTATACGAAAAAACACCTCAAAATCTTGTTGCAGAAAGAATTGGTGATGCTGACGCTATTTTTCTGAATAAAATTGTAATCAACAAAGAAATTCTTGATAAATGTCCTAATTTACGTTATATCGGTGTTCTTGCAACCGGTTATAATGTAATAGACTTAAAGGCAACAAAAGAGAGAGGAATAACAGTTACTAATATTCCTGCCTACAGCACTAATAGTGTTGCTCAGCATGTATTTGCCCTTCTCTTAAGTTTTACAAATTTAGTTGCCCCTCACAATCAGTCAGTTCAAAATGGAGACTGGGTAAAATGTCCTCATTTCTGTTACTGGACTTCCCCTCTTACTGAACTTGACGGAAAAACTCTGGGAATTTTAGGGTATGGAAACATTGGAAAAAAAGTTGAAGAAATTGCCACAGCCTTTGGAATGAAATGCAATATTCTTTTGCATAATCCTAACCCTTCAATTAAAAATTCCTGTGACCTTGAAACCTTCCTCAGCAAATCGGATTTCATCAGCCTTCATGCTCCTCTTACAGAAGAAACAAAAGAATTTGTAAGGGCTGAAACAATTTCAAAAATGAAGGACGGCGTTATAATTATCAATACAGCCAGAGGACCTCTTATCAATGAAAAAGATGTTCGAGCTGCTCTGGATTCTGGAAAAATTAAAGGTTACGCAGCAGATGTTGTATGCACAGAACCAATGCTGGCAGATAATCCCCTGCTGGGCGCTCCAAACTGCATTATAACACCCCATATTGCCTGGGCTCCTCTTGAAACAAGAAGCAGGTTAATGCAGATTGCCCTTAATAATCTAAAAGCTTATATAGATGGCAAAGCAATAAATACAGTTTAGTTGACAGAAAAACGATGTTTAATTATATTAAAGAAACTTTAGTAAAACTGTATACCAAAGAGGCCTTCAAAAGCCTTCTGTAAGGAGAAAAGAAATGGGAAAAACCATTGCTGAAAAAATATTTGACTCACATTTAATCGATACACCCTTTGACAATACATATGTTGTAAAACTTGACAGAGTTTTCTGTCACGAAATCACAACTCCAATAGCAATCAACGACCTTGTTGAACGTGGCAAGGATAAAGTTTTCGACAATACTAAAATCAAAGCAGTAATTGACCATGTAAGTCCTGCAAAAGATTCAAAAACCGCAGAACAGGAAAAGATTTTAAGAGACTGGGCTCACAGGCAGGGAATAAAAGACTTTTTTGATATCGGTGCAAATGGTGTTTGTCATGCAATTTTCCCAGAAAAAGGTTATGTTAGACCAGGTTACACTGTAATTATGGGAGACAGCCACACTTGTACACATGGTGCATTTGGAGCATTTGCCGCAGGTGTTGGAACAACTGATCTGGAAGTAGGAATTTTGAAGGGTGTCTGCTCTTTCAGACAGCCAAAAACAATTAAATTTGAATTAAATGGAAGTCTTCGTCCTGGCGTATATGCAAAAGATGTTATTCTTTATCTGATTGGAAAAATCGGAGTAAACGGCGCAACAAACTGCGTTGTTGAATTCACAGGTCCAGTAATCGATAATTTTGGAATGGAAGAAAGAATGACCCTCTGCAATATGGCTGTTGAAGCCGGTGGTACAAGCGGAATCTGCTATCCTGACGAAAAAACAGTAGATTATCTGTGGCCATTTATTCAGGATGAATACAAAACTAAGGAAGAAGCATTAAAAGCTTACTCTGTATGGACGAGCGACAGCGATGCTGTATATGAGAAAGTTTATACATATGATCTTTCTGATCTTGAACCAGTATGTACATTCGGCTACAAACCGGATCAGATTAAAAAGGTTTCTGAAATGAAGGGAACAAAAGTTGACCAGGTTTATATCGGAAGCTGTACAAACGGTCGTATTTCTGACCTTAGAGTAGCTGCTGAAGTACTGAAAGGTAAAAAGCTTGCAGAAGGAGTCAGAGGAATTGTAAGCCCTGCTACCCCACTTGT
>JAILKG010000173.1 GCA_024693915.1 Treponema sp. | reverse complement strand
CAGCTGTTTTTCAATTATCTTTACGCTTTCTTCAATTCGTTCTATAATTTCAAACATCAGTTTTACTGATTGTGCTTCGAGCACGTAGTCGTTATTCGACTCAAGGGTGTCCAGAATTCTCTGGCGCCCTTTTTTACTTTGTAGGCTTCTAAGTTCGTCAGAAAACCCTAAACTCACCAGTAAAGCGTGAATTTCATTCTTCTGACCGACAGTTGAACGTACAAGTCTTTCCCTTGATTTCAACAAACGTCTGATATTCTCCGTTTCTTTTCCACAAAGATAGCTTTCAGGAAGCATATCCTTTGAAAGAAATTCTGAAATCGTAGAAGCATCATGCTTATCAGTTTTCTTGGCAGATTCGTTGATTACCTTGAACTTCAGGGTATTGATAACAGTTACTTCAGCACCTGCCTTCTCAACCTGATTCTTGAAGAACCTTGTATTCCCTGTAGACTCAACTCCGATTTTTACATCAGCACCGGTTGCTTTGTATCTGCATATTCTTGCAAGAAACTCTGCATACCCGTCTGGTGTTGTCTGATACTGTCTAATCTGATCCAGAGATTCAGATTCTTCTTCGGTACGCACATGAACAGTAAACTGTGTCTTGTGTAAATCAACGCCAATAAAAAATGTCATGATGACCTCCGTCTGATTCTATCGCGGAAAGTCTAATCGGTAGTGTGTTCCAATCTCCCATTCAGTCTCAAGGACTATAGTATGATACGGCAAAAGCTCTTCATTCTCCTAACCAAGGATCTGAGTCCTTATTAAAAATGGCGAACTGTTGCCTGGTTTCCGCTGAATCACTTCAGCGTATCACATTACCGCTTGTTCGTTTACCTTTTTATCATGCCTCTTATCTAAAAAAGAATAGCGGATAAAGCCACAAAATTGGGACGCAGACGAAAATTAGGGACGGGCCTCCTAAGGGGAAGGTACCCTGATTTTCGTCGTCGCTGGGACCCGGTTTTGTGGCTTTGGTTGAAAATTATTATTTTTATATCATGAAAATTAAAAATGCGTTGCCCTGTATATAAGCCATATAGTTATATTTTAAGATTTATGATATAATAACTGCCATCAATTATAAGAAAGCAGACTGCTTTCTTTCAGGGGTTTTTATGAAAGGTATAATTCTTGCCGGTGGTTCTGGTACCCGTCTTTATCCAATTACAAAGGCTGTTTCCAAACAGATTCTTCCATTGTACGACAAACCGATGATTTATTATCCCTTGAGTGTTCTTATGCTTGCCGGAATACGAGAAGTTCTTATTATTTCTACTCCCAGGGATATAGGCCTATTTAAAGAACTTTTTGGTGACGGCTCCTGGCTGGGAATGCGTTTTGAATACGCAATTCAGGACAAACCCCGCGGCCTTGCAGATGCCTTCATCGTTGGAAAAGATTTTATCGGAAGCGATGATGTTGCTCTGGTTCTTGGCGATAATATTTTTTACGGACAAAGTTTTACTTCAACCCTTAAAAATGCTGCTGAAAAAATCCGCACTCAGAAAGGTGCTGTAATTTTCGGCTATTATGTTGCAGACCCAACCGCTTACGGTGTTGTTGAATTTGACAAAAATGGGAATGCCCTTGGAATCGAAGAAAAACCTGCAAACCCAAAGTCAAATTATGCAGTTCCAGGGCTCTATTTTTACGATAATTCAGTTGTTGAAATCGCTGCAAATGTAAAACCAAGTGCCCGTGGAGAAATCGAAATTACTGCAGTAAATAACGAATATCTTGCACGCAAACAGCTTAAAGTTGAACTTTTAGGACGGGGAATGGCCTGGCTTGATACAGGAACTTACGACGGACTTTTGGAAGCAAGCAACTTTATTGCAACAATCGAAAAACGCCAGGGGCTATATGTAAGTTGTATTGAAGAAATCGCTTATGCAAACGGCTGGCTTACTCGGGAACAGCTTCTTGAACTTGCAAAAGGATACAAAACTGATTACGGTCGATATTTAGAGTTTATTGCAAAAAACTAGATTATATTATTCGGTAGTGAGCGGTTGCTGAGCTTGTCGAAGCACCTGTCGTCCGAAGGCGCGAAGCAACTACCGAAAATGGAGAAATGCTGATTTCGACCCTTCGACAAGCTCAGGGACCACACCTTCGACAAGCTCAGGGACCACAGGTTGAATCAGCGGGGAATTATTATGCCATTTGAATTCAAAAAATGCCAAATTGAAGGCTTATACGAAATTCAACCAAAAATTTTCGGAGATAATCGCGGATATTTTCTGGAAACTTACAGCGAAAAAGATTTTTTTGAAGCCGGTTTAAAAATGAAGTTTGTACAGGACAATCAGTCCAGTTCTACAAAGGGAGTTTTACGCGGTCTTCATTTTCAGACAAAACATCCTCAGGGAAAACTTGTTCGCGCTCTTTACGGACAGGTTTATGATGTTGCAGTTGATTTACGACTGGGAAGCGCAACTTTTGGAAAATACTACGGAGTTGTACTGGACTGCGAAAAACAGAATATGTTCTACATTCCGGAAGGTTTTGCTCACGGTTTCTGCGTTCTTACGGATTTAGCCGTATTTGCCTACAAGTGCACGGATTTTTATCATCCTGAAGACGAAGGCGGACTTATGTGGAATGATCCTGCAATCGGAATCGAATGGGAAAAAGTTTTTCCCGGAATTACAGAAAGCGCAAATTTAAGCGAAAAAGACAAAAAGCATCCTGCCTTCAGCCTGGAAAACAGATATTTTGATTTGAACGGCAAATGGATTGGTAAATAAACTAGAATCGAAAACGGAGATTATGATGGGAAAACGAAAACTTAAAAATATTTTAGTAACCGGTGGGGCAGGTTTTATAGGCTGTAACTTTATCCACTATCTTTTTGGACTTTCCAACAGCGGAACAGATTTGTTCAGCGATGCAAATTTTACAGGTCGTGTAGTAAATGTTGACTGCCTGACATATGCCGGAAATCTTGAATCTTTAAAAGATGTAGACGAAAAATTCGGAAGTGGATTCGACAAAATCAGCCAGCGCCGCTTCTGCAATGAACAGCGTTATTTCTTTGAAAAAGTTGATATCTGCGACCGTGCAGAAATTGAGCGCATTTTCAAACAGTACGACATCGATACAGTAATCCACTTTGCAGCAGAAAGCCACGTTGACCGTTCAATTCTTGGACCAGAAGCTTTCATGAAGACAAATGTAATGGGAACTTACACACTTCTTGATGTTGCAAGAAATTACTGGAACCTTTCCCTTGATAATCCTCGTGACGACGTACTTTTCCACCACATTTCAACTGATGAGGTTTATGGCTCTCTTGGTCCAACCGGCTACTTCCTTGAAACAACTCCATACGATCCTCGCTCGCCATATTCTTCATCAAAGGCATCCAGCGATCACATCGTAATGGCTTACTATCACACTTACGGACTTCCGATTACACTTTCAAACTGTACAAACAATTACGGTCCTTTCCAGTTCCCGGAAAAACTTTTGCCTCTTATGATCAGCAATATAAAGGACGGAAAAAATCTTCCTGTTTACGGAAAGGGCGACAACATCCGCGACTGGATTTATGTTGAAGACCACAACAGAGGTGTCTGGGAAATTGTAAACAAATCACCTGCCGGAGAAAAATGGAATCTTGGCGGCGAAAACGAATGGCAGAACATCAAACTTTTGAATGCAGTAATCGATTTGACTTCAAAAGAACTTGGAAAAGATGCTGAAGAAGTTAGAAAAACAATTACTTATGTAAAAGACCGCCCTGGCCATGACAAACGTTACGCCATCGACTGTACAAAAGCAAAAACACAGCTTGGCTGGGAACGCAAAATGACCTTTGAACAGGGCCTGCTTTCTACTATTAGATGGTATCTTTCTCATTCAGAATGGATTAGCCACATTCAGTCCGGCGCATACAAAGACTGGATTTCGAAAAACTACACGGAACAGGGAAGATAAAACTCAGGAGTTTAACAGAAATATGATCTGGTTAATTGGAAATAAAGGTATGCTGGGGAGTGAAATTGCCCGCCAGCTGGAAGAAAAAAAACTCGATTTTACCGGAACCGACCGGGAAGTTGATTTTACAGATTTTTCTTCACTTGAAAGCTTTGTAGAAGGAAAAAAAATCGACTTTATCATTAACTGCGCTGCTTATACCGCAGTAGACAAGGCAGAAAGCGAACCGGAACTTGCTGCCCGTCTGAATGAAAAAGGTCCTGAAAACTTAAGCAAGCTTGCAAACAAAATCGATGCAACTTTAATTCATATTTCAACCGATTATGTTTTTGACGGAAGCGGAAACTCTCCCCGAACTGAAGATATGGCAATCGCTCCAATCGGAGTGTACGGCCTAACAAAAGCAAATGGTGAAAAAGCCGTTACCAGTAACGCAAAAAAATATTACATTTTACGAACTGCCTGGCTTTACGGCTGGGCAGGCAAAAACTTTGTCTACACAATGATTCGCGCCATGAATACTCATCCGGCTGTAAAAGTTGTAAACGACCAGAAAGGAACGCCAACTTTTGCCGGTGACCTTGCTGCTGTAATCATTAAAATAATAGAAAAAAGCGGAAGTGCTGCGGGCCAGGCAGAAAGAAGATGCAAGGCAGGGAAGGCTGATTCAAGTGATAAGACCTGCATTTCTGGAGACATAAATTCCGCTTCTCTTCCATACGGAATTTACCACTGCACAGATTTAGGCGAAATTACCTGGTGTGATTTTACAAAGGAAATCCAAAAGCAGGGAATTGAATGCGGCTGGATTACTGAAAGCGGAAAAAACTGCACGGTAAACCCATGTACAACCCAAGAATATCCAACACCTGCAAAGCGCCCTGCCTATTCAGTTTTGAGCAAGGAAAAAATCCAGAAAGGCCTGGGAATTAAACTTCCAGACTGGAAGGAAAGTCTGGGCATTTTCCTAAAATCTTCTCTTTTCGACAAGAGCAGGATTGAGTAGGACCTAAACTTTAATTATGTGATGGGGCTGTCCAAAAAGAAAAGTTTGCGGTGGTTGAGGTTCTCGTCCGAAGGCGCGAAGCAACCACCAGATATAGTGTAAATGGTCATTACTTCGCTTCGCTCCGTGCGCAAGCGGGCGACAGGCTCAATGACCGCAGTCAC
>JAILKG010000169.1 GCA_024693915.1 Treponema sp. | reverse complement strand
CCTCATTTTTTCAGCTTCATCGTTTGTGAGAAAATTGCTTACTGTTTTTTTGTTTTCTTTATACTGCTGATAGAAATAAGGTTTACCGTCAATATTCTTAGTAACAATTGTTCCACGCGGTAAAGCCTCTATTTTCTTTTCCAATTCTTCTATTGTTTCAGCCATAAAGCACCTCGTACTATCATACTAACACTCACTAACACCTTTGTAAAGGGTAAAACGGTGTTAGTAGTGTTCTAAAAGTCTTTCTTTTTCCGATTTTGTCAGTATTGCTTTCATTTTTCCACCTCGGAAACTAGTGTAATCTGATTAGGCTGATTTGTTTACGAAGTTAGAATTGACGGATACGGAGTATCAGTATTGTTGTAAGTTTCTTCTTCTGTTCAGGCGATGTCTTTTCCTTCATTGTTCCATCTTACCGTCCTGCCCGGTATTTTTCCTCCTCTCCGGCGTTACAGGGTTCCGCTTGACGCTCATTCCTTCGCTTTCGCTTCGGAACAGCCTTGCGGCTGCCCTTTCATGCCGGCGCCAGAATATCCGTTTGGCTTTATTTTTCCAATTAAAGATTTTCCTACACGTCTTCTTCCATAAAGAATTACAAACTGCGATTCTATTGATTCATAAGACCTTTGAAGTAAAAGAATCTCTTTTTCTCGTTCAATAATATTTTCTATTGCCATACCTTAATATAATTCTATTTGTAATTTTCAATATTAGTCGGTGTTTTCCACTTCTTTTAATAAGAAAACACCGACTAATATTTTATCATTTATTAAATTGTGCTTTTGATTTTAGATGCTGAATAGTTACATTAAATAAATTACAATATTGAACCATACAAAGAAAAAATGGGAACGATGATTGTCAAAACCAATATCAGCAAAAATATTCCGATACCAATAATCAATACTGGTTCTATAGTTCTTGCTGAAGATCTTATCTTGACCTCGGTTGAGCATTTGGATATAAGAAATGCACCCCCGAAATTGAACTTTATTTGTCCAACTTTAGAAGTGCACTTCATAAGAGGGGCTATAAAAGCGTTTTTTGAGAAACTATCAGTTGTTCAGACTATCGTTGTAGCCGATGTTGAACGAAGCCCTAAGCAAACCTGTTGAATATTTTGCAGGAACCTTTGGGGTGTATTTATGTAAATTACTTTTTGGAATTGTGAGAAGTGCCTTTATAAAATCTTCTGAAAACTTATCTGACATATTCCCTATATTCCTTTTTCCTCATAACCTAAAAGAACCTTGCCTTCCCGCAGCAAAACATTCCGTATTCCTTTGGAACTTACAGAACTCCATTGGCGACAAACTTTCCAAGCAGCTCGCGGATTTCTTCTTTAGGCACGGAGCTCAAACTTGTCATGCTGGAAAGCGAATAAATATATTCAACCATATCATCAATGTTAGTTACTGCGAGAGAATCTTCATAATCAAGTCTCTGGATGTCAGAAAAAAATGGCTCAAGAATTTCTTTTCCATTTTGCAGAGTGAAGTTTTTATTTGCATTATCTTCAATACCATAAGCATTCAAAGCCTTGCAAAGAAATTCCATAATTCCGTGCTCGCCAAAAGTTGCACAATAAAAAGCACCCCCCTTTTTCAAAACCCGGCGAACCTCGGACAACCCGCGCTTTATATCCGGCACATGGTATAGCATCATATTTGCAATCACGACGTCAAAAGTTTCATCATCAAAAGGAATATTCTGAATATCAATAACGCGATATTCAAGGCCGGCGCAGTCTCCGAGGTTTGCTTTTGCATTTTCAAGCATGCCTTCAGAAAAATCAGAAAGAACAAGTTTGTCACAAGCCTTGATTAAATCCGCCTGCCCCTTCCACATATCGCCGGTACCACAGCCAAGTTCTAGGACCTTCATTCCCTGCGAGATTTTATAATTCGAAAATATCCACTTGCCGAAGCCCATTTTATTTGTGGAATATTTTTGATGAATCGAAATACGGGTATTCAAATTGCCAGCGCTGGCGTACTGCTCTTTTACATTTTTCTGATTATTAATTGTACTCAATTTTTTACTCCTTATGACAGTGGGCAATCCTTAAAATCGTAAATTGCTTTTTATCTTATCTTCCATCTTGTGAATATATTTAATTCTGTTAATTGTGTTTCTTACTTCGGTTAATCCTAACTCTTGTTCTGTTTTGTCCATACTGGTACTAAGTGCCCTTTGAATGTTGAACTCAAGCCATTCAATCCAAGTGTAGACAAGACCAAACACGCTTCTGTAATCTTTAAAGCCGTTGTTGTAGGCTGCGAGATAGCCCTGGAAAAATGACTTCTGTTTTACATCATCAAAATCACAGAGCGTAATTCCAGCCCACTGAAGCGACAATTGAATTACACTCGAAACTGGATTTCCATAGTCAAGACATTCAAGATCAATTACTACTGGCTCACCATTTTCCCACATTACATTTTTCGGATCCATATCTTCGTCGATAATTGTTATGATGTCAGGGAGTGATTTTCGGGCTTTGTTTAATTCACTCTGGGCATAATTAAGAAGGGAGAGATTTTTTTTAAGGAGCATTTCAACTTCATTAGTCGACACTCCAACAGCAGTTTCAGCAGAAGCTGCCAGCGCAAGATATTTGTTCCAATCAATTGAGCTGAGCTCTGGGACAAGAGATTTCTGTGCCATTGATGAAATATTTTCTATTTTAATCGCATGAATACTTCCCTGGATGTAGCCTGCTTTCCAGCATTGTTCAGGGGTGACGTTATTCC
>JAILKG010000149.1 GCA_024693915.1 Treponema sp. | reverse complement strand
AACTCAGGTTTTCTGAGGGTCGGACGCAAGTTGTGCCGTCGCGCTTTCTGGTTTCAGTGGCAACTTCCTACGGCGGTTCGGCATAGCCTCACCGAGCCTGGTGAGAGGGAGAATCCTGAAAAATTGCTGGTCGCAATTTTTTTTAACAGATTTCCTATTGTGGGCAAGTTGCCAGACTTTTTTTGTTTAAATCGATTTACCATAGGCTGCATTATTTTCCTAACGGAATGAAAGGCCCTTTTAGGCTGATGATACAGCAGGCATGATATTTGAAGGCTCCCTGAGATAGGGGGCTTTTTTTTATTTAGCCTGAAATTCGAGTTATTTACGATAAATAAAAATTGGCGTAGGCGTGGTTGCGACATAAAAAACACTCAGCCACCGCGAAGCGGTCTGCCGTTTTTTGCTGGCGCGTTCACGCCGAGAGCCAATATTTGAATTGAAATTATAAAACTCGAAATTAAGGCTATTTAAATAAATCAGATCGATTTTATGCAGAATGGATTTTTTGATAAGAATGAGCAATGAGTGGATGTTCTTTCTTTTTTGAGAGGAGTTCTTAAATGATGCTGGAGATGCTTTGAAAAAAAAAGATTTTGATGTGGGAGAAAATAATTTTTGTGAACTGGGAAGAAAAAACCGGGCGGAGCGTGGAGGTGTGGGAGCGTGCAGGTGGATTTTGTGTGAAAATCAGGCTGATAGATGAATAGCAGAGAAGGGGACGGTGCTTGCTAAAAAAAGAAAAATGAGCCGGAGCGCGAACCAGGATGGCGGTGGCGGAGATAGAGGGAGTTTTTGATGAAGTGGATAAGGGGAGAAAGAAGTGTTGAAGTTTGTATATAATTTATTGTACTGGTAGCTGGCTTGGGAAAGAGAAGTTGTGGGCATGGAGAAGCGAAGCGATATTTTTTGAACTTCAAATTGCCGCCGCCAGACCGAGCCTTTGGCGGGCACCGGAAGGCGACTGGGTGGAGGGGCTGCCCTAATATTATTTAAAAAAATAAATTAATCTTTAATTGAAAAAAAAAATCTTTGGATTTATAATTAACCTAAGGTAACAAAATGGCGTATAATCCTAACTCTCTTTGTGCAGATGAATTTATTGATAATCAGGAAATTTTAAACTGTCTTGAATATGCAGATATTCATAAAAATGATTTTTCTTTAATTGATGAAATTCTTAAAAAGGCCAGGCCAAAAAAAACTAAGGATGGCTGGCATTGTCAGGGGCTTTCTCACCGTGAAGCCAGTATTTTATTAGCCTGCGATGAGCCTTCTCGTGTAAAAAGAATGTTTGAAATAGCGGAGGAAATCAAGCAGGCTTTTTATGGCAATAGAATTGTTCTTTTTGCTCCCCTGTATCTTTCAAATTATTGTGTGAACGGCTGTTTATACTGTCCTTATCATGCAAAAAATAAGCATATTCCAAGAAAAAAGCTTAGTCAGGAAGACATTCGTAAAGAAGTTATTGCCCTGCAGGATATGGGGCACAAGAGACTTGCTCTTGAAGCTGGGGAAGACCCGGTAAATAATCCTATTGAGTACATTCTTGAAAGCATCAAGACTATTTATTCAATTAATCATAAAAACGGAGCTATCCGCAGGGTAAATGTTAATATTGCGGCTACGACTGTAGAAAATTATCGGAAACTTCATGAGGCGGGCATTGGCACCTATATTCTGTTTCAGGAGACTTATAATCGCCAGGGCTATGAAAAACTTCATCCAACTGGTCCAAAACACGATTATTCATGGCACACTGAGGCTATGGACAGGGCTATGGAGGGTGGAATTGATGATGTGGGGCTTGGCGTTCTTTTTGGGCTGGAAGGTTATCGCTATGAATTTGCCGGGCTTTTGATGCATGCAGAACATCTTGAAGCGGTTCATGGTGTTGGTCCTCATACAATAAGTGTGCCTCGTGTAAAGCATGCTGATGATATCGATCCTAATGTTTTTGATAATTCAATTCCAGACGAAATTTTTGAGAAAATTATTGCCTGCATAAGGATTTCTGTACCATATACCGGAATGATAATTTCTACCAGGGAAACGGAGGCTGTTAGGGAAAAGGCTCTGCGCCTTGGAATCAGTCAGATAAGCGGGGGAAGCCGTACTAGTGTAGGCGGTTATACTGAGGAAGAAAGGCCTCATGATACTGAACAGTTTGATGTTTCTGATCAGAGAACTCTGGATGAAGTTGTTCGCTGGCTGATGGAAAAAGATCATATTCCTTCCTTTTGTACTGCCTGTTACAGAGCTGGACGAACAGGGGATCGTTTTATGAGTCTTTGCAAGAGCGGTCAGATTTCTAACTGCTGTCATCCTAATGCTCTGATGACTTTAACTGAATATCTTGTGGATTATGCCAGCGAAGAAACACGAAAAACTGGTTTTGAGATGATTGAAAGGGAACTTAATAATATTCCAAAAGAAAATGTAAGAAAAATTGCTGCTGAAAATATTGAGGCTATAAAAAATTCAAACAGAAGAGATTTCAGATTTTAATATAATATTAAGAATTTGTCCCTTTTACAATTTAAATGACCAGCATTCGATGGACTATATCCATAAAAGACTGGGAATTTATACTTAATCAGTTTGCAATATTATTGTATGGGCGTGTTCCCGGCATTAATTACCCCCTGACATTTATGAAGAATTTATGGCAGGGGCATAATTTGACTACTCTTCAGACCAGTTCAGGTCAGCTGTGTCGTTAATTCCAGCAAATACGAATTTTCTTGCGTATGAATTTCCGTCAAAGCTTTCCCAGTACCATAAATGAAAGACCAGGCCTTCTTTTGTTGTAATCACATATTCCTTTGATTTATTTCCAGAATCTGTGTCGTTGTAGGCATAGAGCTCTGCAGATTTGATTGAATATTTAACATTTTTTTTGACATAACTATAACTTATATAGTCTCTTGCTTTTTTGTCAAAAGAAGCTTCTGTCCAGAAAAAGTCCATGGTAAGAGATTTTTTCTTTATATCAATTGTTCCGTTAATAGCGTTGTGGGCGTCAACACCTGCATAAGTTATTACAGGAGTGTCTCCCAGTTCTGCAAGTTCTTCAGGCTCTTCACCTGAGTTTAATTTAATTATGCCTGAAGAAACTTTCTGCTTTTTGAATTTAGACTTTATATCTGAATCCAAAATTTCCTGCTGGGGATAAAGCAAGCCGCAATCTCCTTTGCTTTTGATAAGACTTTCGTAAAGGAATTTTGGGTATGCTTCATTATTAACCTGGTCAACCATTGGCTGAACCTGGAGTTTTAAAAGGTCGTCTGCAAAATTGCCGTAGCCGTCGTCGATTTCATCCATTTCATCAAAGTCGCTTATGCTTCCGCCGGATAAATCATCGTAGTCGCTTTCCTGAAGGGCTGAATTATCTATGCCACTGATTGCTTCGATTACAAGATTCGAATTTGCCTGAACCACTGAAAAATCTTTTGCATTCACATTTGCCTTAAGGCTTGCAATAGGATCCATTCCCATGGCTTTCATTACTGCCATAGATTCCTGGTCAAGCTGACTTTCTGCATTAACAATTGCTGAGCAAATTGTAATCATTACAAATTTTTCTACTGCATTATTTCCTGAAATTCCATTCTGATTTAAGATTTGAGTTACCTGATTTAGTTTTTTTGGAGAAAGTTTTGAAATGTCTGAATAATCCATATTGGAATCAATGCCTAAACTGTCAAGCTCGTATTCAATTGAAGGCAGGTTTTCTGCCCAGTTTTTAACATCTGAATTTGTAAGACCTGTTTCTTTTGTGCTTTGGGCAAAAATTGAAAAAGAAAAAAAGATGGTTAATAAAAATGAAAAAAATCTCTTCATAAAATACCTCGGGGAAATTATAACACAGTATTTATGATTTATGAATTTTTATTTTTGTGCTATAATTAACTATGCTCGAACGAATTACAATCAGTTTTTTTGGAAAGACAAATGCAGGAAAGTCCAGCCTTATAAATGCTGTTACAGGGCAGGATGTTAGTATTGTTTCTGAAATTCCCGGAACAACTACAGATCCCGTAAAAAAAGTTATGGAGCTGCTTCCTCTTGGGCCGGTAACTCTTATTGATACACCTGGTCTGGATGACAAAAGTCTGCTTGCAGAAGAAAGAATAAAAAAAACTGAGGGAATTTTAGATTCAACACAGATAGCTATTCTTGTTGCAGACGGAAGACAGAAAAATTTTTCCCTGGAAAAAGAACTTATTCTAAAATTTAATAAAAAGAATATTCCATTTTTATTTGTGGTCAATAAGAAGGATTTAATAGAGGAAAAAAATGATGAAGGAAGTGCATTTTTTTCTCTGTCTGAAAACCCTCTTTTTGTGAGTGCAAAAAATAAAACTAATATAGAAGAATTAAAGAAAAAACTGGGGGAGCTTTATACAGAACTCAGCGAAAAGAAGGAGAAAAAACTTCTTGTGAGGGATTTACTGGATGAAAGAGAAGGTCAGACTGTAATTCTTGTTATTCCAATAGACCAGTCCGCGCCAAAGGACAGGCTTATTCTTCCTCAGCAGATGGTTTTGCGGGAGCTAATCGGATACGGTATGATTCCTCTTTGCTCAACGCCTAAAAATCTTCCATCAGCACTAAAAAGTCTTTCGAAAGTTCCTTCTCTTGTGATAACTGATTCTCAAGCTTTTGCAGAAGTTTCAAACCTTATAAGCCCGGAAATCCCTCTTACCAGTTTTTCAATTTTAATGGCACGCTATAAGGGAACTCTAGAGGATTCTCTTTTAGGAAGCAAGGCGCTTGATTCAATAAAAAGCGGGGATAAAATTCTTATAAGCGAAGGCTGCACCCATCATCGCCAGTGCGGCGACATAGGAAGTGTAAAACTTCCGGCTTTAATCCGTTCTTATTCTAAGTCAGAGCCGCTTTTTGAGTTTTCAAGCGGGGCTACATTTCCAAGAGATCTTTCTTCATATTCACTTGTGATTCACTGCGGCGGCTGTATGCTGAATGAAAATGAGATGGCAAACCGGGCAAGGCTGGCAAAAGAAGGGGGCATTCCTTTTACAAATTATGGAATGGCAATTGCAAAAATGAGGGGAATTCTTGAACGGAGCCTGCTTCCATTAAAGATATCTTTGGAGA
>JAILKG010000114.1 GCA_024693915.1 Treponema sp. | reverse complement strand
GACTAGAAAACAAAGCCTTTTCAAAAGCATTACTGAAATTCCTGATATTGTTTCTTTGGAAAACAGAAAACTTGAAATAAAGCTTTTGCCTTTATCTGAAAACCTTATTCCAGTTTCTTTAGCTAAAAGAATGCTTGGAATAAAAAAGATATGTACTTCGGTTGCAAGAAGTACTTCTTCTTTTTTAAGAAGGCTCTGGTACATCAGAAATAATCTGACAGAAAACCCGCAACCTGTTTCTTCTTTATTTAGAAGTAATCATTTGAAAACAAATGCTTCTTCCAGAATTGTCTTTGATGATGAACATAACAGCCGGATGTTCTTTAATCGCCTTGGACTTTCTGAATATCAGATTTCAGATTCTTCTGAAAGAAAAGTTGATTGGAAACGATTGATGGAAATTAACCCGGATGCGGAAAGTGAAGTTATCCGTAAACAGGTTCTCTTCCGTTCCATGATGAGTGAAAGTGATTTTACAGCTAGACCTTTTGCATCCAGATTATTCTTCCGAACTATTCAAAGTGTTGCAAGTTTCTGGGACTGGCTTCGTGGAAAGATTCGGGAAGCTAACAATGTGAAAAGCTTCTACTGTCCTATATGGACGGAAATCGAAATGGAGTGCCGTATATGAAACGTATATACAAAAACGAAACAAAGCTCAGGCTTCTTGTAGATACAAAATGTGATTTATCCGGCTATGAGGATGTCACACTATGTTTAAGAAAGCCTGATGATTCTGTTGTATCGTTTGCAGCTGTTGTAAAGGACATGGAAAAAGGCGTGGTCTTTTACGATGTGCAAAGTGAAAATGATTTTGATCAGAGCGGCTGGTGGTCAATGTGGCCGGAAGTTCGCTTTGATGATGACAGGACTGCATACGGTCGTGCGGTTCGGTTTTTCGTATATGAGAAAGGCGCTTCATAATGCAGGACAATTACATACCACTTGATGAAATCAAGGAAGCTAAAAGTTTTTTTGAAGAGCTCAAAGGTGATGTGGAAATCTATAAACAGTTCAGTAAGCTGGAAAGTTTTCCCCCTGATGTAGAGGCTGATAAGTTTGCGGCCTGGTGGGAAGTCACGGGCTGTCTTGAACATCCGGATTCGCTTTGGGTGCTTTATGAAAATATCGAATCAATAACTTCTGAAATCGGAAAATACGATTTAGTTGAAGGATACTATCAGCTGAGAATGAAGCTGATTTTGATGTACAGATTATTAAAAGAAAAAGGATTGATTGATGGATAAGATAGATTACACAGAAAAAGAAAGAATGGCTATTGAAGAGCTTGGCCGAGCCCTTAAGACAAATAAGTTTGTCAAAGGTCAGATGCAGTTTACAGACATCACTAACTGTGATTATTTTCTTAAGGCTTACCAGGATATTATCCGCTACTGCATTACCTGGAATAAATTCCTTGTTTGGAATGGGACCAATTGGGATGTTGATACCCGTGGCCGTGTTGGAGAGAGAATCAAAAAGTTTATTCACCAGATGTACAGAACAATCCGATATATTTCGGATCCGCAGCTGCGGCTGGATTTTGAAAAGCATCTGATTAAAAGTGAATCTTTCCGGAGGCTTCAGGCTCTGGAAGGTCTTTTGAAAATGAGTGAAGAAATCAAGGTGGAAGATTTTGAACTTGATACCGACAACTACCTTTTTAATGTTGAAGGCATCACTCTGAATCTGAAAACCGGAAAAGGCAAAGAGCCGAATTATAAAAATCTGATTACGAAAAAGAGCCGCTTTATCTATGAAAAGAATGCTGACTGCCCGACATGGAAAATGTTTCTGCTTCAGATTTTTGATAATGATTTATCTTTGATTCGCTATGTTCAGAAAGCAATGGGCTATGCTTTGAGCGGTGACGTGAGCGAACAGTGTCTTTTTATTTTGTGGGGAACAGGTGCCAATGGAAAATCAACTTTTTTAAATGTGCTGCAGTATCTCTTTGGTGATTATGCGGGTACGACTATGATTGAGACTTTCTCTAAAAAGAACAGCGAGATGAGTAATGACTTGGCACGACTTAAAGGATTACGGCTTGTTACTACGAGCGAAGTTGAACAGGGAAAGCCGCTTAGTGAAAGTTTAATTAAACTGATTACCGGCGAGGATGAACTGACGGCGAGATTTTTGTACGGTGAGTATTTTTCTTTTAAGCCGACTTTCAAGATTTTTATTGCTACTAATCATAAGCCGAAAATTCGTGGTGCTGATAACGGTATCTGGAGACGCATTAAGATGATTCCTTTTACAGTCACCATTCCACCAGAGCAGCGTGATAAGAAGCTGACTGAAAAACTGATTGCCGAGAACTCAGGTATTTTGAACTGGCTAATTGCGGGCTACGCGATGTGGCGAAAGGAAGGTTTGAGCGACGAGCCGGAAGCTGTAAAAAATGCAAATGAAGAATACAAGATGGATATGGATTCTGTCGGCACCTTTGTGACTGACTGTTTTGAAATTGACGCTTCTATGAAATGGCGGCTTCATACAAAACTTTTGTATGAGACATATATTAAATGGTGTGCCAAGAATAATGAAAAAATTATGACGCAAAAATGGCTGGCACTCAGGATGCAGGAAAAAGGTTTTAAGCGGATGGCGAGCAATGGGCAGCGGATGTGGCTGGGGCTTGTGTTGAGGGATGAATGGAGAGGATGATAAGAAATTATGCTTTTTTTATTATATCTGATACTTTCCCGAAAAACGTCTCGTTATTTTCATCTTCATATATACAATCATCTTCATCTCCTAAAAAATCTAAGAGAGTGACTTTACGACCGTCTTTCAAAATAACAACATCAAGTTCATTATAGGTATTCATACAAAATTTCTATTCTGAAAATAATTAAGACTAAAAATATAGGGCTTCAATTTGAAGCCCTATATAATACCCCGAGCGGAACAGAACCCCCCAGCGCTTTTTTAATATACTATCATAAAGATTTAAAAATTCAAGTGTATTTTCAAGTTCAGAATGTGATAAACCTCAGAAATGGCCTTGATAGAAATGTATTGTTAAATAAAAAAGCATCTGGAGGCTACCAAACAAAAATGGTCAGTAGGTCAGATGCATTTGAAGTGATCGGGGTATCATCAGCTACTTTCGTAGGGTTGCCTCAACCTAATGGTCTTGGAATCATCAGCCTTTTTCAAGGGGTTTCCAAAACCTTTAATTGTAATATACCATATTCCTTGTAAAATTCAAGTGTTTTTCGAGACTTCATATTTTGCCTTTATCAGTAAGGACATTGTTACAGGTTAGTTCTCTGAATGGTGGGAAATGATTTAGAGAATATTGAGTAAAGCTCAGTATAATTTTCATGCTTGATTACATTAAAAATCAAAACTATTATAAATAACATATAATTTTTTTTTATAGGATTTAGAATAGATGATTGAAGAACTCATACAACGTTTTTTTAATAATCTTTTATCTTATGAAACAGATATTTATAATGAGTTCTCTTTACAACATGAATTAGGCATAT
>JAILKG010000046.1 GCA_024693915.1 Treponema sp. | reverse complement strand
AAGCTTCAGGACTTGCGGCTTTTTCCTGACTTCCCATGGGCATTACGTGTTCAATTTTTTTAAAATTTCCAGAATCTGCGCCAATTTTGCTTAAAATTGAATTTTCAGGATCCAGACTTTTTAATTCGTCCCAAAGTTTATCAAAGTCTTCGTCGCTGATTTCAGCTTCACCATTATAGTAAGAAGCCTGATATTTTTTTATCAGGACTTCCAGTTCCCTGATTCTGGCCTTTTTTTTGTTTTCTTCTTCCAGTTCATCCAGATCAAATAAATCAGCCATAAAACTATTCCTTTACAAAGAAAATTTCTGTAATGGGCCTTTCTTCTTCTATTCCCCGTTTTTCAAATTTTGTTTCCGGTCGCCAGCTTTGTTTTTCTGCAAAGCCCTCATACTTATTCTTTAAGCCTGGAGTTGCTTCCAGTTCCGGAAGAGCACTTTCTGCATATTCAAGCCAGTCTGTAACAAAATAAAGATAGGCACCTTTTTTTAATTTTTTTGAAAGCAGATCTGTGTGAGGTCTCTGAACCAGTCTTCTTTTGTGATGCTTTTTTTTCTGCCATGGATCAGGGAAAAATATATGAAAACCATCCACGCTTTCATCCCCTATCATTTTATCCAGAACCTCAAGGGCGTCGTGTTCAATAATATAAAGATTCTTAAGATTTTTATTTTTTATTTCACCTAGGAGTTTTCCCACTCCCGGTGTATGAACTTCAATTCCAATGTAATTTATCTGGGGATTTGCTTCTGCGATGAGAGCAGTAGCCTTTCCCATTCCAAAACCAATTTCAATTACAACCGGATTCTTATTTTGAAAAACTTTTTCAAAGTCTAATTTTTCTTCTGAAAAAGGGATGCACCACTTTGGAGAAAGCTCCGCATAATCCCTTTCCTGACTCTGAGTCATTCTGCCTTTTCTTAAAACATAGGTTTTGATAACACGGAAATTTTCCTGCATAGAAGTATCTCCTCTAAAATATAATAAAAATACTTGATAAATCCTTTGTAAAAGCGCCTTTTTACTCTTCAGCCTTCTGGTTTTCCACCTGGGCTTTTGTTTTTGCCGGCAACATACAGATTAAACTTGTTCCGCTAAGCATTATACATTTTCTAAAATATTCAGCCTGATTATTAACTGTAAAAATCTTTTTTTCATCCTTCCAGGCTTCTTTTATATCACCAAAATAGCAGAGAGTGTTTTCATTTGTGTAAACGGCAATCTGTTCCTTGTAACGACCTTTCACAGATGAAATAACATTTGGAGCCGTTATTGAAAGGAAATCCTTTGAATAGCTGATGGAAATACTCGAATCAAAACTTCTGTCCTGGGCATCTACATATTTTATATCGTAAAATCCAGAAGGAATTTCTGTGTTGTAGGGCCCCACAAATTCTGTGCAGCCAGCCCATTGCCTTCTGTCATTTGAAAAAATTACAGGTTTATCGCATTTCCACTGAAAATTGGTTTCCCGGTTTTTAATTTCAAGGCTCTGGGCCCTGTGAACATCGCTGGAAGTTTCAACAAATACGCAGAGACGCTGGGAAGGAAGGCTTTCTTCATCCGGATAATCAATAACCACGTAAGCTGTAGAAGCAATTACCCTCGGCTCGCTGTCAGAGCAGGAAAAAAGAGAAAATAAAAGAAAAAGACAGGGAAGAAAATACTTGATGCGCATCTTAGAAATTGAAAATCAAGTTGATGACGGTTAAATCGCTGGCAGAGAACTGGTTTACCAGAGATTCAAACTTAACATCAACTTTTTTACAGGCATCATCAAGATATGAAAGGTAGTAAAGACCAAGGTCAGTACCTTCCTGTCCATCAGGCAGTTCCCTATAAAAGTCTATAAGAGTTCGCTTTTTAGTATCAGCTGCCATTTTGGTTTCAATGTTATCTTTTATTTCCTGATATTCGTCGTCTTTGTTGTAAAGGGTAATCTGAAGTCGTCCCTGCTTACCAATAGAAGTTGAACCACCACCCAGCTTCCACTGAACGGAAACAAGGACTCTCTTTTTCTGAAGTTCTTTTACGATTTTTGCCCTGTTTTCAGGTTCAATCAGAATTGAGTTTATATCATCTACCGTAGGGAACATTATTTTTGCTTCCTTGCGGATATTTGCATTTTCACTGTTTAAGGCAAGCTCCATAACCATTACAGAAATATATTCAGCAACCTTTGACTTTTCCATATAGGCAGCCAGGAGATTTCTGATTGCAATAATCATATCCTGAAAGCCTTCTGATTTGTGAAATTTTGTGATTACAAACCAGTTCATAAGGCTCATTCTGTTCATAAATTTTTCACTCATGAGCATATAAACGTTCTTTTCTTCTATGGAATAATCTTTATTGTCCCGAATTTCCTGCCAAACAGGATCAAGAATTTCTTTTCTTGTAGAATTGATGATAGCGTCACTGCTGGCAAGATTTTGTCTCAGCTGTTTTTCACTCATTTTTGTGCGTTCATCAATCAGATGGGCAGGATTTTTTCTGTTATAGTTTCTTACACATTCACACTGAAGAATGGCAGAATAAATTTCACGGTCAAACTGCTTGTACAAAAGGGAGTAAACAACAATTTTTGAAAGATCCATTACTTCCTGGCGGGAAGAAACGAATTCCGGCATAGACATTTCGATTTTAGAAATATAATCCAGGAGCAGCATGCTTTGAATAGACTGAGGAGAAAACTTATTAAGGGAAATACCATACTCATCAACATTATCAGCCAGTCTAAAGCGCATAAGTCTTTTTTTATGACTGATAAAATTTGACGCTCCATCTTCAGTTAAAATAACTTTAAGTGGTAGTTCAAGCATTAATTTTTTGCCGGATGCACACATATATTAATTACTCCTAGCCTCTTATTATAACCTATCTTTCTGCTATTTGCAATGTAATCACTTTTTATTATAATAGAATAATGCAGAAAAATTGTTGTAAAAAATATATCCTCTTCCTGTTTTTCATATTTACAACAGTTTTTTCATGGGCTGACAGCGGCTATCAGAAATGTTCAAAACTGTCCTCATATCTTTCGTCTATCAATGTTGAACACAAAAAAGAAGATATAGTTTTTAATGAAAGTAACTCTTTCCCCTATAATATTATCGTCACATTTCCTTCAAATGTAAAAAATAAAGAAGATAAAAAAAATCAACAGACAAGTGAATTGACTTTTGCTTTAAAAACTGAAGACTTTTACCAGAAAAAAGAAATAATCCAGCTTTTGTGCAAAAGCCTTGCTGAAATTCCCCACAAAGAAAAAATCAATCTGCTTTTTACATATGGAGATATTTTTTACTATTCTACACCTTCTGTTATAAGCGGAACAGAAGCCTATGCTTCAAATTTATCTGACGCTCTTTCTGTGAATGTGGTGGCGGTAAATCTTTCTGAAAAAAACTCTATTCTTCCAGGCACAAAAAAAACTGTAGCACCAACCTATATGTCAAAAGCTGCTGCCCTTGCTTTCCAAAAAAATCAAATGTTCTTTGATATTGCAGGCGGCTTAATTACTTTTTTGTATCCTAAAAACTTTTTAAAAACAGATGAAAGGGCAAATCTTTTTTCAGAGGCAGGCTCATCCTGTCTAACTGTAAATTTCAAAGATGAAGAGGAAAATCTTGAAAAGCTTCCTTCGTTTTTTTCAGATTTTATTCCTCTCTATGAAAATCCCGGAATGTCAATTCTTGACTGCCACTCAAATCATATTTCTTTTGAGGGACTGGCATTTTTCCTTTCTGAAAGGTTAACCCTTCTTCTTTTTATTATAGGAGCAGCTTTAAGCCTTTTTGTTATATCTGAACTTTCTTTCTTAAACCATTCAACAAAAGAAAGACTTACAGAAGACATCCTCAGACTATGGTATCTGATTCCCCTCTGCATACTGGTAACAACTCTTTCACTTTTTGTAAGCCAAAATTTTTCTCTTTTGCTTTATAATCTTTTTTCTGCAAACATTTACATTCAGATTGCCTTAAAAATTCTTCTGGGCTTTATTTTAAGTTCACTGATTTTTCTTGTTTTTCTCAAACGCCAGGGAATTCTGATTTCCAGCGCCTATTCCTATCTTGTTACCATAAGTGGAATTATAAATTTAATTCTTTTTCCAAGTCTGGACCTTTGTCTTTTCTACCTTTGCGCAGTGGAATACATTCTGATTTATATTTCAAGGCCTGCCAGACACACAACGCCCCTCCTGATTTGTTTTTTTGTTCTCTTCATTCCCTTTATACCTTACGCCCTTCAGCTTATAAAATATTCAAAACCTTCATCACTTTTGCATCTGGTAAAAAGTCCCCTGCTTTTCAACATATTTTTATCAGCCGCCCTTTTACCTTTTGAACTCCAGTGGCTTAGAATTCTTGTTCGCCTGAATCAAAAATGGAAAAGCGCAAACAAGGGAACCAGAAAATTCCACATTCAGAATATTATTACTTTTTCCCTGGCATTTTTAATCTTTTTAGTAATTTCATTTTTTGCAGATTATTTTATTCCGGAAAAATACAAAAATCCCGGAATAGAGCTTACAAAAACTTTTGTAGAAAAAGAAGATTCTTCTCTGATTGATCTTAAAATTACGGACATAAAAAACTATGGAGAAAAAACCCGTATTCTTTCAATAAAAGTTCCGGAAAATGCCCGCAGCGTACACGTTCAAATTTGCGGAAAAAAAGCAAATCCAGTGTTATACTCAGATAACGACATAGTTCAGGATAAGGGAAATTTTACTGATATTTTCCGACTGCCACTTTTTCCTCCGGAAAATATCACCCTGCGCTACATTGCCCGGCAGGACGAGAAGTCAAAAATAAAAATCTTCTGCGAAGTTCAGGAAAAAGACGAAAGTTTCTTAAAACTTATAACAAAAGAAGTGGAAGATTAAATTTATAATAAAATTTATTTACAGGATTTTTAAACAAAAAATTGAACGAAGAAAGCAAAAACAAAAGAATTTTTCTTCATCTGGATATGGACGCTTTTTTTGCTTCCGTTGAGCAGCATGACAACCCTTCTCTTAAAGGAAAACCGGTAATTGTGGGCGGCCTTCCAGAGGAAAGAAGAAGCGTTGTTTCAACGGCAAGTTATGAAGCCCGTAAATTTGGAGTTCATTCTGCAATGCCTTCAAGCCAGGCCTTTCGCCTCTGTCCCCAGGGAATTTTTATCAGGGGAAACATGAAACGCTATGCAGAAGTTTCTTCTCAAATAATGGAGATTCTTTCAAGCTATACCCCTGACGTACACCAGATTTCAATTGATGAAGCAAGCATTGATATTACCGGAACAGAGCTGCTCTTTGGTCCACCTCATGAACTTGCATTAAAAATCAAAAAAGAGATTTTACAGAAAACAGGACTTACAGTTTCTGTTGGAATGGCCAGTTCAAAATATCTTGCAAAACTTGCAAGCGAAGTAAAAAAGCCTGACGGATTTTTTGAAATTGAAAATGGAAAAGAAGAAGAATTTATGCTTTCCCTTCCCCTAAAAGACGTTTGGGGAATCGGTCAGAAAACCCTGCAGAGAATAAACAGCGCAGGCTTTTTTACCACCAGGGATATTCACAGGGCTGATGAAAAAAGTCTGAAGCTGGTTTTTGGAGACAATCTTGGAGACTTCCTGTTTAAAGTGGTAAGGGGAAAAGAAAGCGGCATAATGTCTGAAAAGCCGGCAGAACATTCTATAAGCAACGAAGTAACTTTTCCCTATGATTTAACCGACATTTACACAGCAGAAACAGCTCTGCTTTCCCTTTCTCAGAGTCTTACCTTCCGACTTCTTGCAAAAAAACTTTATTCAAAAACTGTCTGTGTAAAAATCCGCTTTGATGATTTTCAGACAATTACTGTAAGAAAGTCCTATTCAGATTACATAACAAGCTCTGACGAACTGTTTGAAAAATCAAAAGAGCTTTTTGAAAGCAAATACAATATGGACAGAGGAATCAGGCTTTTAGGCTTAAGCCTTTCTAATGTTAAAGAAAAAGCAGGAAATGAACAGGAAAGTCTTTTTGACTTTGGTGAAAAAAAGAAGCAGGCGGTAGAAGAAGCTGTATTGAAATTAAAGGCAAAACATCCCCAGACAAAACTTTCTAAAGCCCGCCTTTTTAATGCCCCGGAAAAGGACAGATAAAAATTCTAAAAGCGCCTTATCTCTTACTATTTTGCCTACTGTAGTGGTGCAAAATATCCCGTTTCATCCCTGCCACTTCTGTTCATCAGATAAGCTTCCACTTCAACCGGCAGGAACTTTTCTCCAAAATTGGTCTGCATTGCAGAAACATAGCTGAAAGAATAATTTCCCTGAGGAATATCTACAATATCGCTTACTACAGAAGAAAGTCCTTCTTCCTGGAAAACATAATAACTTTTTCCCTTTGTATTGTTTACAAGATATTCCGTTTCTTCAGAAATTCCTTCCTGATTCAAATAAATTGCTGAAAGAATGACTGAATTGTTGTTCAGATAACTGGCTGTCTCTGCAAGACTGTATTTATCAAAACTGTGCTGAGTAACCTTTCCATCTGTTATAAAGATTATAGCCCTCTTTTTAGCGGCATTTACAAGTTCATTTGCTGCCAGACGGAAGGCCAGATCCAGAGGAACAACAGAAGAAAATGGAGTTCTAAGTGCTTTTGAACTGAAAAGCCTTTCATTTTCAGGATTTCCTGTGTATTCATTTGCAGGTCTTAAGCCGGCACTTAAAATTCTTAAGACTCCCTTTCCACCCATATCCTGAACTATGTCTTTTACGGCATTTTCAACCAGAGAAAGAGAGTTTTCATCCTTCATGGTCATGGAGCGGTCAATTACAAGTGTGATATCTGCGTAGTCATTGTCAGAAGCAGAACCAAGAAATTTCAATTTGCTTACAGGTCTCTTATCCTCAGTTATGTAAAAATTGTTTTCCTTTAAGCCAACAATTGAATTTCTGCTGCGGCTTTCAACTTTTACATCAAGCTGTACTTCAGGAAAGCGGCTGGAATCAACCTTTTCAATCTGAAGAAAAAGCCCACCAACCAGTTCCTGCATTTTAGACATTACATATACTTCGTTTGCCTTAAAATCTGTCACAAGAATATTGCCGTTTACATCAGGAACAGCACAGGTAAGACGGCTTGGGGCATTTCCAGAATTGATGTTTTCGTATATTTCACCAGTCAGTGTGTCTACAGAAATAATTTTATTTGAATCTGCAACAACAAGATAATCCGACCATACTTTCATGGATTCCGGGCGCTTAAAAGTCTTTTCAAGAACAATCTTCTTTCTGAAATTTCCGGAAAGGTCAAACTCATAAATAATGCCCTTCAGATCGTCGCAGACATAAACAGAATCAGAAATAACGGCTATACCAGTAGGCCCCTTAAGCCCCGGAAATTCCCCCTTTGCATTTGAACCAAAAGAGAAAAGCCCATTTCCCTCTCTGTCAAAAACAGCAACTCTTCTGTTACCGTAATCGCTTACATAAATATTTCCCCTGAAGTCTTCTGCAAGATACTGGGGCCCCAGAAGTTCCCCTGTTTGCCGGCCCTTTTTTCCAATATATTTTACAAAGTGACCTTTTTTATCAAGAAGACATAGTCTGTTTCCGCTGACTTCAGAAACAAGTATATTTCCGGAAGAAAGGCGGATCATATCAAGAGGATGGTCAAAACCGTTTAATGGACCGGTAATTCTGTCTATAACACTTCCGTTGATATTAAAAAGAAGGAGCTCATTAGAACCATAGCAGAGAACCCAGAAAGTTCCGTTATTGTTTGCCAGGGCACTTACCGGTTCAGAAAAAATCATGTTTCCCTTGTAAAAGCCGGGATAACTTCCAGCTTCTGTATAGAGAGCTTCGATGGCATCATTTTCAAAAGAAAAACGCCTTTCCTTTACAATTTCAATTTTGTTCTTCAGAAGAAGACCGCCCCAGCCAAGGGAACTGCATCTTTCCCACTCCTGCAGGGCTGTTCCTTCAAGTCCGGAATAATAATAGGCCTTACCCAGCCATTCTAGAATTCTATTGTCTTCAGGAGTATAGCCCAGGGCTTTTTCAAACTGGAGGACAGAGTCGTTATAGCTTCCACGATAAAAAGCCTGAATACCCCTGCGGAACTCTTCGTAAGCCAGGCCTTCTTCCGCTGTGCGGATATCTTTTGTAACCAGGAGTTCATCCCTGATATCAGAATTTTGAGGGAAAAGGGGTGCAAAAGAAAGGAATAAAATAGAAACTGCAAATATTTTTTTAATTTTTTCTGACATTTGTTTTTTACTCTTTACCATGAACTTTTCCCGATTTTTAATCACAATTTTCTTTATCTGTCACCTTCCAGCATTACACCCTTCATATGCTCCATAATCAGGGGATTCTGACCGTCAAGTTCTTCTGCCATTTCAAGATAATGCTTTGCATCTTTATAAAGTCCCATTTTGTAATAGACAAAGCCCAGAGAATCAAGACATGCGGCAGAATCAGGAGCATAATCTACAGCCCTCTTACAATAAGAAAGGGCCTTTCCAAGTTCCTTTTCCTGGCAGGCAAGGATATAGCCGATTCCGTTTAATGCGGTAACATTATCCGGATCCAGAGAAAGGGCTTTTTCGTAAAATTCCTGGCTTTTTTCAACCTCTCTCTGCTCCCATGCTACAAAGGCCATTGCTGA
>JAILKG010000021.1 GCA_024693915.1 Treponema sp. | reverse complement strand
GGCTCACCTTGCCTTCAAGTTCTTTTTCCGGCAAAAATTTTATACAGGACAAATTCGTACATCCGTAAAGCGGAATAAAAAGCGTTACGTCATTTTTTTGAGAAAAATTTTCACAGAGGGAGTAAGTTACATCCTTTACTCCACCGGCTTCAGAAAGCCCTGAACATTCATTGCTGACTACCCAGATTTTCATTCCTTTTCCGCTTCTGAATATTTTTTCCACATTCTGTAAAATTCTTTAAAAGATTTTTCCTCGTCAGATAAAAAATCTTCTTCCTTTGCTGTTTTTTCTTCCTGACCGCTTACTTTTTTTTCATCACTTTTATAAGAGTTCTGTACATCTTCCATGGAACTTGTAGAAGGTGCTGAATTTAACAAGTCTTTATTCAAACTGCCTGAGGAAGATAAAAACGAACTTTGAGAAATAATATTTTCACTTTCCTTTACAAGAGATGTCATTGCCGTTTTTTTGGCCAGGCGATATAAGTCTCCGTCAGGAAATTTCTGATTTGTAATTGAAAAGGCCGTAACCTCTATTCCTTCGGCATCTTTTTGAGAATAAAAAGCGGAATCAGCAAAAATATTTCTTGAATCAAGGTAATATGCAGAAGATGAAGTATTTTCCCCTAAATAATATTCGAAAAGTTTTTTTTCAGTTTCTTCAACCAGAAAAGAAGCCTTCTTTTCCATAAACTGATTGAGGGACTCCTGATCTGAAATTATATTTTTTTTACAGAGGGCAACAATCTGTTCTTTTGTAATTTCTATTGTAATTGAAATATCTGCAGAATATGAAAAATCTGGACGGAGAGAAGAATAATTTCTAAAAATATCAGCTGAAGGTAGCTGACCTGAAATTTTCTTTGAAAAATTATAGGGCAAAACTGAAAAAGGTCTTAAAACAGCATTCGTTGGTAAAAGGAATTCCCAGTACCAGGAAAATTTTCCGCTTTCAGCAATTTTCTGGGAAACGCCTCCTGTCTTGGAAACAACCACCCCAATTTGATTAGGCTTGATTTTTATCTGAGTCCAGCCCAGATAAAAGACTGCGGCAGCAAAAAGAAGGATGATAATAAGAGAAAAAAGAAAAGACTTAATTTTTTTTGCCATATTCCCACCTGCTAAAAGTCCTGACACCTTGACTGTCAAAAAGACATTTTTTAGTATAACTGTAGATGAAGATAACTTCAAGAAAAAAAGACCTGCAGGCAAAAAAAGACGAATACAGACCAATAAAATATTTTCAGGAAATTGACGATATTTTCTTTGACCGGCAGAAAAAAAATGTTCCTCTCCTTTTCAAACTGTCAAGAAGAACAGTTTTATTCTTTTTTCTCATTCAGATAGTTCTTTTAATTCTGTATGCAATCGGAAATTATCAGAATTTTCTGGATGAAAATATGAAGATTGTCATAGAAAGCGTGTTATTCAGTTCTTTTCTCTTAAATTTTTTCAGTTTATTTACGCTCGTTCTGGGAATTGTTCTGCTTGTTAGAAAAAAAACGCGTAAAGCTTCAAATTACATTCTTCAAATTGTACTTCTTTCCATTCTTGTAATTTACAGCCTTGTGATAATGCTTTCATTCAGTTTTATAGAAATAATTTCTGTTGGGAGAATTTAAAATATGAAAAAAATAAAAATTCCTGAAATATTAAAAGAATTTAATTCAGTTTTTGAAAAGAACGGTTTTAAAGCTTATCTTGTAGGAGGTGCTGTCCGTGATACAATCATGAAAAAAAGTGTTCACGACTGGGACATTACAAGCGACGCAAAACCGGAAGAAATTCAGAAAATTTTTAAAAAAGTAATTCCAACAGGCATTCAGCACGGAACGGTAACAGTTTTATACAAGGGAAATGAAATTGAAGTTACCACTTTCAGAACAGACGGAACTTATTCTGACGGCCGCCACCCGGACAGCGTTTCATTTACAGGGGATTTAACCGAAGATTTAAGTCGCAGGGATTTTACGATGAATGCAATTGCAGCATCCCTAAAAGATGGAAAAATCATAGATCCCTTTAATGGTCAAAAAGATATTAAGAAAAAAATAATCCGTACCGTGGGAAATCCTAAAGAACGTTTTCTGGAAGACGGTTTAAGGCCTGTCAGAGCCATAAGATTCAGCTCAAAATTAAATTTCTGTATAGAAAAGAATACATATTCAGCAATTTTCCAGGATAATATACTTAAAAAAGTTTCCTCTGTTTCCCTGGAAAGATTCAGGGACGAATTTGAAAAAATACTAAGCTCAAAAAATCCATCAATTGCACTTAAGCAGATGGAAGAAAGCGGAATTTTAAATATATTTATTCCGGAACTTCTTATATGCCGGGGCTGTATACAGAACGACGGAAGAGGCTTTCACGACTTTGACGTTTTGGACCACCTTTTTTATGCCTGCGACGGAGCGCCTGGTGACAAAATGAATGTCCGCCTGGCCTCTCTTTTTCACGACATTGGAAAACCTCAGTCAAAAAAGATTCAAAATGGGAAAATTACTTTTTTTAATCACGAAAAAATTTCTTCAGAAATTACAAGAAAAATCCTTTTCAGATTAAAATTTCCAAATTCTATTATCGATAATGTCTGCCACCTGATTGAAAACCATATGTTTTTTTATGAAAGCAACTGGACAGATGCTGCAGTCAGGCGTTTTCTTGTGAGAACCGGCTATGAAAACTTAAACGACCTTTTTGACTTGAGACTTGCAGATGTCTATGGAATGCACAAAAAAAAGGT
>JAILKG010000306.1 GCA_024693915.1 Treponema sp. | reverse complement strand
TGCCTGTCTTCCTAACCATGTAACCGGTAAGGGCATGATAAAGGAGCTTCGCCGCCGCTTCCCAGAAGCAAATATCAGCGCAATCGACTAGGATCCGGGTTCTTCTGAAGTAAACCAGTTGAACCGTCTGAAGCTCCTGCTTTCCAACGCCCCTGCCGGCCGTCATCCGGACGAAGAGGCAGACGGAAAAATTCACAGTCCTGACGGAAGCGTCCTTGAGCCTCAGGTAAGGCTTGCGGAAGGTGCAATGAGCATGAATGACCCTGAGCCGGTTAAGGCTTCAGAGGCGCCTACAGTCTAAGGTATGGGGCCAAAAAGTCCGATTAAGAAGTATGAAGAAGTTTTTTGCCTTATTTTTATTTATTTCCCTTTTTTCTGCAGCTCTTTTTGCAGACTACAACAGTTTTGGAATTCCTGATTCTTCTGAAATCAGGAGCCATCTGAGGGAAACCTGGTTTGAAGCGCCTCTTGAAGTAGTCAGAATGAATAAACCTGAGGTGAAGGCAAATCTAATTGGACAGAAATTTCAGGTTCGTCTGGAAGAAACTGAAGATTATTTTTCCATTCTTGTAGCGCCTTTTGCCACAATCGATGTGGAAGTTTTTTCTGACAAAGGAAGAAGAAAAATAAAGCAGGACGTCTATCCTGGGGATGCCCCTGGAAGCTGGATTTTAGTCCGGGATAAAAAGACTGGAAAGCCAATTAAAATTATCTACTATTTTGCCAGCGACAGCGATGTTTTTGTTCAATTTTCGCCTTACGGAAATTCTTCTGTGGGAGATTTTGTAATTTACAACTGTTACGCTTCCAAGGGAGTTATAACCGGTCTTCCTTTTGAGCGCTACTACTCGGCATCTTTTGCCGAGGTTTGCAAATGGACAGAAAAAATGCTTCCCTGGGAGTATACCCGCATTTACAGGGACGGCTACCACGCTTCCCTTCAGATGATAAACGTTATCCGGGAGCATCTTCCTGAAATTACGCTGGAAGAGGATGCCTGCTACGACGAAGAGTACAGATCTGTTTATATAACCACGGGTAAGGAAAGGCCTTTAAATGAATCTGACAAAAAGCGCCTTATTCTTTCCGGGGCAGGCTTTTTAAAATGGATTGGAGACGGAATTGTTGAACCTTTGAACGGTGTGCTCCTGAAAAGAGAGCCTCTGATTTATGAAACCGTCCGCTACAAGCCAACTGGTTTTCAGGGAATTTTGTCTGAAAACTACGATATTTCATTTTCTCTGGACTGGGTTAGAAATCTGGCTACGGCTATTGTTTCTGTAAGAAGCCACAGGACCTACCGTTTTAATAATTCCGGTGTGGATGTAACAATCGAGCCTTTCTGTTCTGAGCTCACAAGTGAGGGAATAAAAAATCTTGCGGGATTTATACCAAATACAGGTTATTCCTGCAAATATTTAAAGGCTCTTCTTTATGTTCTGGCCGCTACAGAAAGCGAAAGTTTCTATTTTGCGGCAATCCGTGAAGTTGATAAGAGCAGAAACCCTGAAGTAAAGGTTTTTAATAACTGTGCTGCTTTTTTTCCATATTTTGATTCAAATGGAAATTTCAAGATTGTGGTTTTCAAAGACGGTTCAGAGATGACTTTTGAAAAATTTTACAATTTGTATTCAAAAGATTTTGTTTTTTTGACCCGCTGTGCCTGCACGGAAAATTTTCATCCCTTTTCATTATTAGAATATTAAGGAAAAATATAAAAATGAAAAAAATATTGTCTTTTTTGCTGATGCTTCTTCCTTTCAGTGCTTTTTGCCAGTCATGGGAAAAGGGCGTAGAAACGGAAGTTTCTCTCTATAACAGTTTGAGCTTTTCCTACAATTCAGGTTTTTACCCGGGTTGTCTTCAGTATGCTGAAAGGCTTGAGGAAAAATATCCTGACAGTTACTTTTTAGGCCCTACCCTCAGAATCAAGGGGGAATGTCTGGTCAGAACTTTTGCTTTTGATCAGGCAGAAGAAGTTCTTTCTCAGGCTATTCTTCTGAACAGGGAGGATGAAGAAAATCTTCTGGATTCCTGCTACTGGCTGGGCCGCTATTACGAACTTACCGGCTTAAAAGAAAAGGCTCTTTCAAATTATGCCATCTGTCTTGAAAAGATGACTTGCCGCTATTTTTCAGAGGCTCTTTTGAATTCCGGGGATATTTTTATCAAGGACGGAGACTTTGAAAAGGCTCTGCCTCTTTTTGAGTATGTCGTAGAAAACGGAAATCTATTTACTCCTGAAAAGTATATTCCGGCTCTTTTAAAGCTTTCTCAGTGCTGCAATCAGACTGGTAAAAGCGCTCAGACTATTGCTCTCTTCAATAAAATTTCTGAAGAGGATTTTATTTCCCTCAGCAAAGAAAAGGTTTCCTATCTTTCTTTTATGGAACTTGCCGGCGAGGCTTATGAAAATCAGGGCGAATATAAAAAAGCCTACGACCTTTATTGTCAGGTTTTAAAAAGCGGGGAAAAAAGTCTGGCCAGCGACGCCTTAAAAAGGGCCTACATCGTTTCTTCTGCCCACAGAAAGGAAGTGGGTTCCGAGCCTGGAGAAGTTTTGAGCGAGGCTCAGAAAACACTTTCTGAAAATCCGGAGCTTCTTGGTGAATTCTGGACCCGTCTGGGTTCCGATGCCTTTGGTTCAGGAGATTTTGACAAGGCGATTTCTTATTTTGATGAGGCAGAAAAAAATGTTCCTGTTGATCTCTTTCTCTTTGCTCTTTTGTACCGGGCTCAGATTGCGGCAGGAAAAAATCCTGATGCTAAAAGTGCTCAGGCTGCTGAAAAGAAAATTCTTGAAAGCCGAGGAATTTTAAACAAGGAAAATGAAAAAGTCTGGGACAGGGAAAGTTATATTCTTTTGACCCGCTACGCTGCCATGCAGTCTCACTGGGAAGATGTAAAAAAATACGCTTCCAGTATCATTCCTCTTGATGAAGATTCAAGATATTTTCTGGCCCTTGCCGATTATTCCACCGGCGACTACAAGGCGGCCGCAAATCTTTTAAAATCAAAGCCTCTGGAACTTCATGCCCTGGCTTATGCAAAAGCCGGTGATTTTAAAAATGCCGCTTTTATCTATGCCGACATTGAAAATTTAAGAGGCCTTACTGATTCAGAAAGACTGAACTACTCAAAAGTTCTGCTCCTTTCAGGCCGCTACAGAGAAGCTCAAATTGAAGCGGCTAAAACAAAACTCCCTGAGGGAAAATATATTCTGGGTCTTGCTCAGTTTAACACCTGGTCCTGGTCTTATGCGGAAGAAAGTTTTGCGGCTTTTGTAAAAAATCCCGGAAAGGAGGCGGCCTCCTTTGTTTCTTACGCACTTTTCTACCTGGGTTACAGCCAGTACAGGCAGGGAAAGACAAAGGAAGCTTACGAAAATCTTTCTACTTTTGTAAGGCGCTATCCTTCCCACGAACTTTACTACAACGGACAGATGGCTGCCGCCAACAGCGCCGTTCAGAATTTTAAATATGATGACGCTGCCCTTCACGGTGAAAAAGCCATTCAGACCAGCAAAAGTGATGGAGACAGGGAAAACGCTGTTCTTTTGTGCGCACAGATTTATTCTGACGGAGAAAAGTATTCCAAAGCTATAAATCTTCTTTCTGCATACACTGGAAGAAATGACGATTTTGGCATGAAAAGCCTTTTCCAGACAGCTCAGATTTACGAAAAAACAAAAGACTTCGGAAAGGCTGACTCTTCTTACAAAGAACTTTCAGAGCGCTTTGCCGATAAAAAACTTTCAGAAGAAGCCATGTTCCGCCGGGGACAGGCTTACTACAACGGCGAAATTTATGACAAGGCTGTAAAATGCTTTGATGAATACACCAGAAAATATTCTCAGGGGCTCTTTATTGATGGGGCCTGGTACTTTACCGCAGAAAGCCTTGTAAAAAGCGGAAATACTGAAAGAGCTATTCTTCAGTACAAGGCTCTGGTGGAAAAATTTCCTCAGAGCACCTATGTTTACAGCAGCGCCAGAAATCTTGTTTACCTTTACAGGGCAAAGGCTAATTACGATAAAGCTATAGAATACGCAAATTTCCTGGTTGAAAAATACGGGGAACAGGCAAAAAGCGACGGAATCAGCCAGATTTCTCAGGATTTGAAGGAGCTTTCTTCCGGTAAAACTGAAGAAATGGTTACTCTGGAAAACAAATACCTTTCTCAGAAGGAAAACAAAACTCCTCAGGGAAGAAAGACTGGTTCAGAACTTGTTCGCCTTTACGCAGAACGCCCAAGCTATCAGGAGCCGGCAATAACTCTGGCAGAAAGCCTTTTGCCTCTACAGAAAGCAAATCTTTCAGAGGAAAGTCTTTATGCCGCCTGGAATGCTGAATTTCTGGGAAAAAAATACCGGGAACAGGAAAAAAATAAGCTTTCAGCCCAAATGTATCTTCTGGCCGCTGAATATTATAGAATGAACAGCGCTGATGAAAGCGCCGCTTCAAGCCTTTACGGTTCTTACGAAGCCTTTAGGGCGGCAGGTCTTTCTGGAGATGCAAATGATACGGCAAAACTTTTGAAGGAACTGTACCCTGAAAGCCGTCAGGCCAGAAATGTAAAAGTTAGCCAGTAATGAAATCTGAAAATACTTTGGAGAAATATATGAAAAAATTAAAAAAATCATTTTTTATAGCACTTCTTCCCCTTTCTTTGATTGCGGTAAATCCTCTTTCTGCTCAAAATGCCCGGGGACAGCAGGCAAAAGCTGGTGAAGTGAATGCAGCACAGCAGACTGTTAAGCAGGGAAGTGAGGCAGGTCTTTCTTCCGGGGAAGAAAATTCCTCTGATTTAGAAAATGCAATCACTCTTCCTGATGTTTCTACTGAAATTCAGGGTGGTGCCCCAAAGGCTGGAAAAAGCGCTGTTCCGGATTTTTCAAGGATTCTTCCAGCCCGCCAGACTTCGGAACTGGTTCCACGACTTCCAGAGGCTACTGCACCGGATTCTTCTGCCAGCCGGGATATTTCTCTTTCCAAGGCAGAGGAAAAATCCATTTATGCAGAGGGGCTGGCTGGTATCGGTTACCCTGGCTTTTTTACAGGAAAATTTTCTGTATATAACCAGACCGGCTTAAATCCTTTTAGAATTACTTTTGGCCACGAAACCTTAAACGGCTATGCTTCCAACAGTCTTACATCAGGCTATTTTGACAAAGATACACTGATTTCTGCGGAAAAAACTTTTTCTTTTGAAAAGGGAAAATTTGTTGCAGACGGACTTTACAACAGCCGGACAAACGGTCTTCAGAATACTTTTGCAAATATCAGCGATGTAACAAAAGATATTATGGGAGTAGGTGGAAAAATTAATCTGGAACTTCCAAATGGCTTTGCTTTTGATTCGAAAATTAAGGGGTCCTGGTACAGACGCTATGGAAATGTTGTAGGAAGTCCTGAAACAGAAATTCCTTCTTACCTTGAAAATGTAAGTCTGATGACTTTAACACCTCAGGCTGGCTTTTCTTACGGCTACAAGGGATTTTTTGCCGGAACAGAACTTGAATACCGGGGCGACTACGACATAGTAGATTCTTTTGAAAAAAGCGTGAATCACCGTTTTGAAGGCGGACTTTATGCAGGCTGGGAAAACGATTTTATGCACCTTTCCGCCAGCGGAGACCTTGTTTTTGGTTCTCAGATTGGTGATAACCCTCTTCTTGTACCTTTTGAAGTTGCCGGAGATTTTTCTCTGCCACTTTCTTTCTCTGTTCGTCCTTTAAAAATCGGCGTAAAGGGTGGTCTGGATTCTTACCTGCCGGAAATAAGCGCTCTGGAACTTGAAAATACATTTACTTCTTTTGAAGCCCTCCCTGGAGAAAGCAGCGACTGGCTTGTGGCTCTGAACCTTTCTCTTCCTGTAAAAGAAATTTTCACTTTCGGATTTTCCGGTGAGTTCAGAAATACAGCCTTTGGAAATGGCACCTGGACTGGAGATTACGATATTGCAGAAAGCTTTGTCTGTGGCCAGTACCTTTATTCCCAGAAAGAAATGACACAGGTGAACACAAAAACAAACCTTTCCTTCAATACAAAGGCGGGTGTTTTTGGTGCTGAATGGCAGAGTGCCTGGGCTGACAAGAGCGCAAATCAGTTCAGTCAGTTTGTAAAGGCAACCTATTCCTTCCAGACAAAAAATTCTTTCTTTACTCTGGATACTTCTGTAGGTTTTACGCCGGATAGCGACAGGGATAATGTTCCATTTGTAGATTTTGAAGCCGCTCTTAAGGTTTCTTCTGCTGTTCGACTTGCATTTAATGGAACTGATATAGTAAAATTGATTTCAGGAAGTTCCCGTGAATACGCAGGACACTTTATTTCCAGAAGCGGAAATGTGGGACTCCTTGCAAAATTCGTATTTTAATTGAAAAAAGAGGCGCAGGTTTCTCTTGCGCCAAAAAAACAGTTCGCTTAAGGCGGACTTGATATAGGAAGGTATTATGTTAGGAAGTATAAAAGCCGGCGGAATCATTATGATTCCAATCATTCTTTGTGGAATTATTGCTACATTCATTATTATTGAGCGCTGTTTCTATTTTTACGTTACAAAGAAAAAGGATGCGAAACTCATGTACGACCTGCAGGGCTCCCTGGACGCAGACAATTTTCAGGCTGCAAGTGTTTCCTGTGCAGAAGCAGGTACTCCAACCGCTCAGGTTATCAAAAAGGCTTTAGACTGCCGCCGCTGGGATGAAAGAGACCTTAAGGACGCTGTTGAAGCAGAAATGTCTGCCGTAGTTCCACGCTTTGAGCATCTTCTTACTGCTTTGGGAACAATTTCCAATATTTCTACCCTTTTAGGACTTTTGGGAACTGTAACCGGAAATATTAAGGCTTTTGGTGTTCTTGGTGCAGGCGGAACTATGGGTGATCCTGCTGTTCTTGCAGGAGCAATTGCAGAAGCTCTTGTTACAACTGTTGCAGGTCTTGTTGTTTCAATTCCTGCCGTAATTTTCTACAACTATTTTGTTTCCCGGGTAAACCGCCGCATTATAGAAATGGAAAGCAATGTAACTTCTGTTGTTATAAAGCTTACAGGAAGAATTAGATGAAATTAAAGGCAAGAAGAAGCGGTGTAAAAGCCACCGTAGACATGACTCCTATGCTGGATGTTGTTTTCCAGCTGATTATTTTCTTTCTGGTTTCAACCACTTTTGCAGTTCTTCCGGGAATCAAATTAAAGCTGCCGGAAAGCACCACTGCCGAAAGCACCTCCAATCTGGGAATTACCATTACCATGGAAAAGAATGGGGCAATGTGGTTTAACGACACCAGCGTTAATATGGAAAAACTTTCCGACATGCTTAAAAATTTTGACACTCAGAAAACTAAAAGAAACGAATTTCCTGTGGCAATCGAAGCGGATGGCGAGGTTACCAATGGAAAAATTGTTGAACTTTTTGATGTTATTCGTTCGGCGGGCTTTTCCTCTATCAGTCTGAGGACAAAAAATAAAAAATAGTCTTTAGGCAGGCTGAATAATTTGCCGCTTTTAGATTACAAGGAATTAAAATTTCAGATGGATTTTTATACAGCATCAGAAGATTCTGTTCATAATACAGCGTTAAAAGTTTCTCTCGCAGGCACCCTTATTTTGTGGGTAATTTTTACCATTACCGCAGTTGTCATTCCTGAAAATAAAAAGAAGCCGGAATATTCTACTATTAATATCATTCTGGACACTCCTGAAGTTCCAGAGCCAAAGGAAAATAAGCCGGTGGAAACTCAGGAAGCTGTAAATCAGCCGGTAGAAGAAACAAAACCTTCTCCGGTAGCTCCTGTTCAGGAAGAAAAAGCCAAAACAAATCCGGTAAAGCCTGTGGAAACAAAGTCTGCAGAAGCTCCAAAGCCGGCAAGTGCTACTGCTCAAAAAGAAAAACCATCTTCTCAGGTTTCACCAAAACCGGTGCCGGCTCCTCAGAAATCTACAGAGCCTAGCGTTCAAAAGCCTGCTGCTACACAAAAAACTGATACAGTTACAAGCCAGGCTTCAGCCCCTAAAAAGGCAAATATCACTTACAAAAAAAGTGCAGAAGAGTTGATGGCTGAACAGTTGGGTTCTTCAAACAAAAAAACAGAGTGGGATGACAGTATTTTTGGTGAAGATACTCATTCCCAGACTCAGACTTCAACTTCTCCAGTTACTGCACCAAAGCAGAATGCAATTTCCGGAGCGGCTGCCTTTGAAGGAACTAGTGCCGTAAGTTCAGGAGGAGCAGAGAAAGCAGTTGCCAAAACCGATACAGCCAGTGTTAGCCAGACTTCTTCTTCCACAAGTTCTGCTCTTTCCAATATTGCAAGAACCGTGCCTTTCCGACATAACTACAAAGAAGGAATCAGCGACGAAAGCAAGGTTGAAATGACGGATATGCAGGACGGAAAAAGTCATTTAAAAATGACAGATGGCAGTTCAAGAACTTTGCTAGAACCTGAAAAACCGAGTATAATGATATCACATGAAAACGCATCACAGATAGACAATAAAAGAACTGTCTGGATTCGCTTTAAGGTTCTGGCTGCAGGTAATGTTTCAGAAATTAAATTTGAACCGGCAGCTCTTTTGCCTGTGGAAATTCAAAATGAAATTCGGGAACAGATTTCAACATGGCGCTTTAGTCCGGCACCTGCGGAAAGTATTGCCCGCTTTGAATACAGCATTATAAAAAGATAGGAAAAATAAGGAGACTTCGTGTTTGTAAAAAATCTTGGAGAAATTGAAGCTGTCGCATTTGATATAGATGGAACCTTATATCCTTCATGGAGCCTTACCGTAAAGGCTCTGCCTTATTATACCATGAACTGCTGGTTTTTTATGAAATATGGACTTGTGCGCAATGAAATGCACAAAAAAGAGCCTTCTACAGATTTCAGAAAATTTCAGGCAGAAGAAATGGGCCGCCTTCTTCACCGCAGCCCGGAAGAAGCAGAACATTTAATGGAAACAAAAATTTATGAATATCTTAAGCGCTATTTCAGAAAAATAAAGTGCTTTAAGTATGTTCCGGAAACTTTTGAAAAATTTAAAAAAGCCGGCTTAAAACTAGCCCTTCTTTCCGATTTTCCTCCAGAGCAGAAAGAGGAAATCTGGGGAGTAAAGGATTACTGCGATGTGGTTTTAGGTACAGAGGCTGTGGGAGCCTTGAAGCCTGATCCTCATTCCTTTCTGGAACTTGCAAAACAGCTGAATGTAAGCCCGGAAAAGATTCTTTACGTTGGAAACAGCATAAAATATGATGTAAAAGGTGCAAAAAATGCCGGCATGAAAAGCGCCTTTATTCTGACAGGATTAAGAAAATTGTTCAGAATACCTCTCAAACAGGCTGATATTTGCTTTTCAGACTATCGTCAATTGCAGAGAATTGTGCTAGAATAAACAATCGTTATATTGGAATTAATTTAAAAACGCATTTTTTGGGTGGGGAATAAAAATGTCTGTTATTACTATAATCATCGCTGCTGCCATTTCGGCAGGAATTTCCTATGCCTTGCATATTATTGACAAGGATAAAAACAGCATGGAGAAGGTCAGAAAATATGCTGATAAAAGGCAGGCTGACTTTGAAGTCTATTTTAAAGAAAGGGAAAAAGAGCTGGGAGCCGCAAAAGCCGATGTTGCTTCCGAGCAGATGAAGGCGGTTGCTGCAGTAAAACGCCTGGAACAGCAGATTTCAGAATTCA
>JAILKG010000257.1 GCA_024693915.1 Treponema sp. | reverse complement strand
TATTCACAGGGAGAATACTGAAATATAAGAAAATGCTCTTTTAAGAAAAATCAAATTTTCTGTAATTTATACTCATTAAAAGCCCCATAGCGGTCATTGCCGTAAGCAAAGAGGAACCGCCATAAGACAGGAAAAGCAAGGGTATGCCTGTAATCGGCATAATTCCCATAACCATTCCAACATTGATAAAAAAGTGAATAAAAAGCAGGCCTAAAACTCCAGACGCTATATAAGCTCCAAAAGAATTGGATGTATTCTTAATTATAAAAATTGTTCTTATCATAAGTATAAGGTAAAGAATAAATACAAAGGCGCCGCCTGCAAAACCAAGCTCTTCAGAAAGAATACTAAAAATAAAGTCTGTAGACTGTTGTGGTAAAAAGCGGTAATGGCTCTGAGTTCCATGAAGGAATGAACGCCCAAAAGGACCTCCTGAACCTATGGCAATCTTAGACTGAATGATATTCCATCCAGCCCCAAGAGGGTCAACAGAAGGATCCATAAATACAATAAGACGTTTTATCTGATAATCCTTTAATACCTTTCCGGCAAATGTTGAAAAAATTAATCCGATTGTAACAAGTAAAAAACCATATCCAATCCAGTAAAAGTATTTTTTTCCACCAAAATAGCGACGAACAACAACAGAAATCAAAGTTACCGCTGCACAGGCAAGAATCAGAATGATTTTAAGCTTTAAATTTGTTAATGCGGTTACAAATACAGCGCTGTTATGGGCAATATATTCATTCCATACAGGAAGAATTGTAAAAAGAACTACCATGGCTCCGCTTCCAAAGATAAAAAGCAAGTAGCGTAAAGGAAGTCCTGCCATAAAGCACATCATAAAAAAGATTGGAATATAAACAGAAGCAGTTCCAAGATCAGGCTGGGAAAGAATCAGGAGAATTGGAAGAGCAAATATTGCAGAACTTATTAAAAGCCTTTTTACAGGATTTTCTCCTTCCGAGACATCCAGATATTTTGCAAGAGTAAGAATAAAAACAATTTTTCCAAATTCCGAAGGCTGTACACCAAAATCACCTATACCAAGCCAGCTTCTTGCACCATTTACATAGCGTCCAAAAATTCTTGTGTAAATTAAAACAAGAATTAAAGCAAGGTAAAACCAGTAGGCAGGACGTTCAAATCTCCTGTAATCATACATAGCAAAAAAAACTAGAAATACAAGACCTATTCCAGCCCAGATAATCTGTTTTATATATTCATTGGTAACAAGAATTCCTTCAGAATTTATTCCGGAAGAATAAATAAAAGCTATTCCGATTGTCACAAGAACAAGAACAGAAAGGAGGATTATTACATCAAATGCTTCATAAAAACGATTTTCTCTCATTTAATTACTCCTGTCTGTTTCCGTTTTTCAAGAGATACCTGAAACCAAGTGCATTCATTGATTCTTCATAAGTCTGTTTTGCAAAAATTCCCTGAAGAATAATATTTGTTGCATAAGGGGCCCACCATTCCCATGGGTTACAGGCTTCAACGATAGTAGCAACTACCACCTGATCCTCTGGAGGGGCGTCATAAGGCGCATAAGCTACCATCCAGGAGTGCCAGCTTTTTTTGTAAGGAGCAACTTCCGCTGTTCCTGTTTTTCCCGCTGCCTGAACGATTTTGTTATGCATAGGATACTGAGGAGTACCATCAGTAATAGTATAAAGCATATCTTCCTGAACTTCTTTCCAGACACTTTTATCAAAATCTGATTTAAAAAGAACTTCAGGTTTTACTTCCTGCAATACTTCGTTTGTAACAGGATCTCTAACTTCTTTTAAGAGATGAGGTTTGTAAATTACACCCCCGTTGCAGACCATTGCCACCATATCAGCAACCTGCAATGGAGTAACCAGAGTGTAGCCCTGTCCAATGGAAGCAGACATTGTGTCTCCACCCAGCCATTTTTCGTGGAAGCGTCGTTCCTTCCATTCAGCAGTTGGAATAAAACCTGTCTGCTGGCTTGGAAGATCTACTTTGCAGCTTTGTCCAAGACCAAATTCCCTTGCATAAGAAGCAATTTTTGAAATTCCCAGATAGTCTCTTCCGATTGTCCAGTAATAAACATCGCAGGACTGGGCAAGTGCATTTTTCAAATCCAGCCAGCCGTGTCCAGGTTCGTGCACATGACAGTGGAAAATTCGTCCACCGTAGGAAAGTTTTCCCCGGCATTCAATTGCCTTTGAAGAAGGGAATGCTTTTTCCTGAAGCATGGCGGCGCTCATTATAATTTTAAAAGTTGAGGCCGGCGGATATGTTGCGTTTACAGCACGATTTACCAGTGGTCTGTTTTTTTCATCACTTATCAAAGTCTGGTAATATTCACCGGCTTCATCAGTATTAAAAACATTGGCATCAAAATATGGATATGAAACCATTGCAAGAATTTCCCCGGAAGCAGGTTTTAAAACCACTACTGACCCTACCCTGTTTCCCAGTGTTTTTTCTGCAAGAGTCTGAATTGAAGTATCGATAGTCAAAACAAGATTTTTTCCCATCTGAGGAGGTTCAACTATAGGAGTTTCAGAAACTATTCGTCCTCTAACGTCAACAGTTCGGCTTTCCCGTCCAGGTTTTCCCTGCAAAAGGGAGTCGTACTGCTTTTCAATACCAGTTTTTCCTACAATACTGTTTTTTGTATAACCCTGGTTATACATTACGTTCATTTCTTCTTTGGTAATATCACCTACGTATCCGATTACATGGCTTAATGAACCAGTTTCTACATAGTTTCTGATAGGTTTTGATACCCAGGAAACACCGGGAAGATCGATTCTATTTTCAGCAATATTAGAAATAATTGAAAAAGGAACGTTACTTCTAATCTGAACTGTTGAATAAGATCTTCTGATTGAAGGAGGAACTTTTTTATCAATTTCAAATTTAGATATACCAAGAAAGTTTGCAAGCTTTGTTGCTACTGTGTCGTAATGACCGGAAGGTATTTCTCCCGGTGTAATTTCAACCGCAAAGGATTCCGTGTTCAAAACCATGGGAAGATTTGCATTTCTGTCAAAAATTTCTCCACGCTGTGCCGGAATTGTGGAAACCTGGCTTGAAAGTCTCTGGGACTGATTTCTGTATTCAGAACCCTGTATTACCTGGAGAAAGAAGAGTCTGTAAAAATAAATCAAAAAGCCAAGAAATAAAAAAAGAAGCACTACAAATAGACGGGCATTTTTTGAGATTTCATTACCTTTTGAATCATTGTTAAATGAAGACATCAGCGGCCATCCTCACTATGGAGAGCTATCTGTCTTTTAAAACATCCTGTAAGTTTAAAAACAAGAGGTGCTAATAGGGCATTTGCAATAAGCTCAAACAAAAATGGAAGTGAAAAAATTGTATAATTTAAAACTGACGTATAGAATAAGGAAATAATCCAGATTAAAACGGCCTTTGCTAAAGTTGCGATAAAACCGATTACAAAAGGAATTAGGAAACCGTTATAGTTGATTGTTCCTCCAAAAAAACCTGCTATATATGTAATTACAGTTCTAAAAATACAGTTAAAACCAAAAGGAGCTCCACCTAAAAAATCCAGAACAAGTCCGGAAGTAAAGCCGGAAATTTCACCCATTCCCCTTCCATTAACAAGAGAAATATAAACAGAAGCAAGAAGAACTAAATCAGGAACAGCTGGAAGAATGGTTATATTTGAAAGGATTGCTGTTTCTACTATCGCAAAACTAAAAAGGATAAGAAATGAAATTCCAAAAGATTTTGCCATATTTATCTCCCCTTTGAGCTGTTAATTTCTGTCATATTTATAACCACAACATTCTCAAGACGAGAAAAATCGATAATTGGTGTCAGTTCTATTTCAAGAGAAGAATTATAATCAAGCACGGTAATTTTAGAAATTGAACCGATAGCAAGATCTCTCATATAATTGTTATTTTCTCCGCTGGTTACAACAATATCACCGTAATGAAGTTCATCCAGCATCCTTTTTCTGATATATTTCATTGAAAGCGGAGAATCTTCACTTCCTGTTCCTGAAACAATTCCTAAATCTCTGGTATTCTGAATTCTTGCAGAAATATTACAGTTAATGTTGTACAAAGGCATTACAATACTTGAAAAACGTCCAACCTGAGTTATTTTTCCCACAACCCCTGCATTTCCGTCCTGGTATGCAATAACCGGCATATTTTTTTTAATGCCGTGGGCAGAGCCTTTATCAATTGTTAAATAAGAAAAAATATTGTCCGTATCTCGGGCAATAATTTGAGCAGGATAATTTTTTTCATCCAGAGAAGTAGTAAAATCCAGAAGGCTTTTTAATCTTTCATTTTCTTTTCTGATATCGGCATTGGTACGCCTCATCTGTTCATAATTTTCAAGTTTTTTAACAAGTTCGTTGTAATCTTTTTTTAAGCGGGCCAGTTCAGAAACAGAAAGAAAGGCGTTCTTAACAGAGGAAGTTACAATATGTAATTCCCTTTCTACTGTTGAAACAAGAGTAAAACCAATACTTTTAAAATTTACAACAAAGCTTCCTGAACTAAAAGCAAGCATAACGCCTGAAATTACAATTAAAATTACAAGCACAAATTCAGGAAGTTTGAATTTTATATTTAACTGTGAATTGAACTTTTTCATCAGATTATTTAGTTATTTAGACTGTCATAAATTGAACGGTCAATGGACATATCCTTGAAAAGTTCAAATGCTTCTCCGGCACCAAGGGCAACGCATTCAAGCGGCTTTTCAACAAGAATTACTGGAACACCTGTTTCCTTTGAAATAAGTTTCTGAAGGCCCTTGAGCATAGAACCGCCACCAGTCATTACAATACCTCTGTCAATAATATCAGAAGCAAGCTCCGGTGGAGTCTGACTGATTACATTTTTGATTTCTTCAACAATCTGTTTTACAGGTTCCTTAAGGGCCTCTCGAACTTCTACACTGTCGATTTCAAGGCGGCGTGGAAGACCTGTGATAGCGTCAGTTCCCTTCAATTCCATCTTTTCAATGGTCTTGTCCGGAGCGGCGTTTCCAATCTGAATCTTAAGTCTTTCTGCAGCCTGCTGACCGATCTTTAGGTTATGAACGCTTCTTACGTGTTTTACAATTGCTTCGTTAAATTTATCTCCGCCAACACGGATAGAGCTTGTAACAACCATACCGCCAAGGGAAATTACAGAAATTTCTGCTGTACCACCGCCAATATCACAGATCATGTGACCGGCAGGCTCAAAAATTGGAATTTTTGCACCAATAGCGGCAGCCTTTGATTCTTCAATTACCTCGACTTCCTTTGCACCGGCTTTTAAAGCTGCTTCAATAACAGCACGCTTTTCTACATCGGTTATACAGGAAGGAATACCAATTTTCATTCTGGTAGATTTAATAATCTGATGACGAGGAGTGATTTTCTGTATAAAATATTTTATCATCCTCTCGCATGAATCTATATCTGAAATTACACCGTCAGCCAAAGGTCTGATTGCCATAATATTGCTTGGTGTTTTTTCAAGCATATTTTTAGCATCTTTGCCTACAGCTACAATTTTTTTTGTTCCTTTTTCTACCGCAACAACGGAAGGTTCATCAATTACAATTCCCTTTCCTCTGACATAAATCAAAGTGTTACAAGTTCCTAAGTCAATTCCAATATCTGTTGAAAATCTGTCAAAAAATCCCATAAATCCTCCCGGATTTTTTAATACTTTTGCCAATAATTATATTTAAAATTAATTTATTATACAATAAATGTTATACTAAAACAAGAATTTAATTCCGCTATTTTCCATAGGAAGCAATTTTTGCAAGAGCAGGAGCATGATTTATCTGATATTTCAAAGCCTTTCTCCACTCTGCCCTGGCCTTTACAAGATCACCCTGTTTTTCATAAATTACACCAAGCCCATAATAAGCATCGGCAGAATTAGGATTTTTTTCAAGAATTGAATCGAATTCCTTTTTTGCTTCAGAATAATTTTTTTCGTCTATATAAATCGTTCCCAAAAGATTCATACTTTTTAAAACAAGAAAATCGTCACTTGATTCCTTTTTTATTCTGTAGAGATACTGTTTTGCAACTGAATTCTGGTTAATTTTATAATACTGTTCAGCAATAGAAAGCAGAAGTGAACTTGATTCATTAACAACAAGTGCCTCTGTAAAGGCAGAAATACTTTCCATTGGCTTATTTAAATTTGCGTAACTTAAGCCAAGATACTGAGCA
>JAILKG010000244.1 GCA_024693915.1 Treponema sp. | reverse complement strand
CCACGAGATAGTGACCGTAAGCCAATTTTGAAGTTGAAACTATAAAACTCGAAATTAAGTGTATTTAACAAATAAAACGCCAGCTTTTGGAAAAATTAATGACAGCTTGGATTTGTACAGCTTGCGCATTTTGAAGACGTTTCAAACATCTCTTTCATTGTACGCCAGCCAAGAACTGCACATTTTACTCTGGCAGGCATTTTTGCTATGTCAGAAAGTGAAGCCGCTTCATCAAGTTTTTCAATTTCTTCTTCAGAACTTTCCCCACGAATCATTCCCATGAAGATATTGTTCAGCTGGTCTGCTTCTTCAACGGATTTTCCTATCACCAGATCAAGCATCATGTCGCAGCTTGCCTGACTTACTGCACAGCCGCTGCCTGTAAAAGAGCCGTCTTTGATAATTCCGTCTTCAATTTTTAAGTTCAGTGTGATATTATCACCGCAGCTTGGATTTACACCATTTAGTGAAATCGTTGCATCTTGCATCTGAGTCTTATGGCTGGGATTTAAGTTATGTTCGTTTAGAATTTCTCTGTAAAGTTCCTGTGTATCCATTTTATCACCTGATTTATATTAGTCTTTAAAACCGCTCATTTTTCTTATCTGGCTGAGGGCATCTGCAAAGGCAAGAACTTCCTCTTCGTCATTGTAAAAATACAAACTGGCCCTGGCTGTTGCCGGAACTTCAAGATATGCTCCCAGCGGCTGGGCACAGTGATGACCTGCTCTGATGGCGATTTTTTTAGTATCAAGAAGACTTGCAATGTCGTGGGGGTGTACGCCATCTATTGTAAAAGTTACGATTCCAGCATGTTTTTCCGGATTTTTATTTCCAATAATTTTCACATGGGGAATCTCTTTCATTTTTTCTATAAGAAGTTTTGTGAGTTTTAAGTCCTGTTCATGAATCTTTTCATAGCCAACTTTCTGAATGTATTTTAAGGCTTCTGAAAGTCCAAGAGCTCCTGAAGCGTTTACAGTTCCTGCTTCAAATTTGTGGGGAAGTTCAGCCCAGCTTGCTCCTTCTCTTGTTACGTATTCAATCATCTCTCCGCCTCTAAGGAAAGGCTCTGTGTTTTCAAGAATTTCTTTTTTGGCATAGAGCACGCCGATTCCCATTGGGGCTAAGATTTTGTGGCCACTGAAAACAAAAAAATCTGCGTCAAGATCCTTTACGTTTACTTTCATGTGAGGAACTGACTGAGCTCCGTCTATACAGATTTTTGCACCAAAAGAGTGGGCTAGGGAAGCAATTTTTTTTACATCACAGGTAATTCCAAGGACATTGGAAACCTGGGCTACAGCCACCAGTTTAGTTTTAGAATTTATTTTTTTAAGTTCTTCTTCTTCCAGTTCTCCGCTTTCTTTGTTTACTTCCAGAAAAACAAGTTTTGCTCCCTTTTTTTTGCAAACCATCTGCCAGGGAAGAATATTTGAATGGTGTTCAGAAATTAAAACTGCAATTTCATCTCCTTCCTGAATATTTTCCATAGCCCAGGTATAGGCAACAAGATTAAGGCTTTCTGAAGCATTTCTGGTAAAAACGATTTCGCAAGGATGGGCGCCTAAAAAATCAGCAACTGTCTGACGGGAAGATTCATAAACCTGAGTAGCCCTGCCGCTTAAATCGTAAAGACCTCTCAAAGGATTTGCATTGTCCTGTCTGTAATAATTTGAAAGGGCTTCTATTACACATTCAGGTTTTTGTGTGGTTGCAGCATTATCAAAATAAATCAATCCCTTGTTCAGCGGGTTAGAAAAAATTGGAAAATCCTTTTTGAATTCGTTTGCCATATATCTTCCTTATAATGGGGCTGTCTAAAAAGAAAAGTTTGCGGTGGTTGAGGTTCTCGTCCGAAGGCGCGAAGCAACCACCAGATATAGTGTAAATGGTCATTTCGACAGGCTCAATGACCGTAGTCACTAAACTTATTAGACAGCCGCTTATTTTTTTTCTGTAAAGTAAAAATAAAACTATTCTTCGTCAAAAATTGAGGTCATAAAATCTGAAATTTTCTGATAAATTTCTTCATCATCAATTTTAGAAAGTACCCTCTGAATTTTTGCCCGGGCGCAGGCGTTTTCAGCCTGTTTTTTTGAAAAACCTCTGCTCTGCATATAATATAGAGTATCTTCAGAAATGCGGCCTATGGTTGCTCCGTGTTCACCTTCTACATCTTCTTCGGTACAAAGAATAACCGGAAGGGAATTGTTTTTTACAAGAGGACTTAAAAGCAGGGCGTCTTCAGTTTCCTGACCCACAGATGAAGATGAGCCGGTCTTAAAGTCAATTGTTCCCCTGTAATCTTTTACAGCCTTATCTCTTAAGGTACCATATACACTCATGTTGCATTCAGTTTTTTTGCCGTAATGGTTTACAACATAGTTTATGTCTTTGTATTCTTCTTTTTCTGCCATATAGGAAAGTTCTGAGTTAAAAGAAGATTTATATCCGGAAAGGGCGCATCTACTTTCCATGAAAGATGCCTTTGCACCCAAAAGAATGTGATTTACAGTTACGCTGGCATTTTCCTCTGCAAAAACTTTTGTTGAACAGATTTGAGTAAAATTGTCATTCAAAAGGTGAATTTTATTAATTGTAACTTGTGAATTAGCTTCTGCTAGTACCAGAGTTTCCTGGCAAAAAAAGCCTGCTTCTGATAAATCCTTATTGTTTTCCGAAAGAATTGTAAGTGAAAGCTGACTGCCTTCTTTTGCCCTGATAAGCTGAGAGGCAGAATAATTACCTTTATCCAGTTTGTATTCTACTACAAGCTTCTGATTTTTTTTGCAGGCTTCGATTGAAAGAGCTTTAGTGGAAGAGAAAAGATTTGAAAAAGCGTCGCTTAAAGAGAGGCTTTTAAAAGCCTCTTCTTCTTTTGAAGAGAAATTTTTTGAGTCTAAAAAAGCCTTTATATCTTCAGAAAGAGATTTTGAAGAAAATTCTGAGATTTCACTATTGCCTCTGATTTCCGGACGAATTTCTTCAAGACTTTCTGGAATTAAAGCCTTGCTTTCATTTATTTTAAGCCAGCTCCAGGTTGGCGAAGGTATTTTATTTATTTCTATCTCTTTCATACTTTCCTCATAAAAAGGTGTGTGCTTTCTTTTGCATACTGTAAAAGACTTTTACATGGAGCCTTTCATTTCAAGCCTGATTAAATTGTTCATTTCAACAGCATATTCAAGGGGAAGCTCTTTTGAAACCGGATTTGCAAAACCTGAAACAATCATGCTTCTGGCTTCTTCTTCGCTAATTCCTCGGCTCATCAGATAAAAAATTGCGTCATCGGAGATTCTTCCGATTTTAGCTTCATGTCCAACATCGCTTGAGTCATTTAATACAACGTTTGCAGGAATGGTGTCACTGCGGCTCTGACTGTCCAGCATAAGGGACTGACATGAAACGCTGGCTTTGGAATTTTCTGCATTTTTTGCGATATAAACAGCTGAGCGGTAGATTGCTTCTCCTCCATTTTTTGAAATGGATTTGGTATTTACAACGCTCTTTGTTTCTGGCGCCAGGTGAACCATTTTTGCTCCAGTGTCAAGAATCTGACCGGCACCCGCAAATGTGATTCCTGTAAATTCGGCTCTTGCACCTCTTCCAACAAGGTCGCTTTCCGGGTAAAGACAACCAACATGGCTTCCAAAAGAACCGCTTACCCATTCAATACTGCCCCCTTCTTCAACCTTAGCCCTCTTGGTGTTCAGGTTGTACATGTTTTTAGACCAGTTTTCGATTGTTGAGTAGCGCAGGTGAGCTCCTTTTTTTACAAAAAGTTCAACAGCTCCGGCATGAAGGTTTGCTACATTGTATTTTGGTGCGGAGCAACCTTCAATAAAGTGTAAATCCGCTCCTTCGTCTACGATGATAAGGGTATGTTCAAACTGACCGGCTCCCTTGGCATTCAATCTGAAATAGGACTGAAGAGGGAAGGAGAGCTTTACTCCTTTTGGAACATAGACAAAAGAACCGCCTGACCAGACTGCCCCGTGGAGAGCCGCAAATTTGTGGTCACGGGGAGTGATGAGGGTCATAAAATATTCTTTTACCATTGGGCCCCATTCAGGGCTTTTTAATGCGCTTTCAAAATCAAGGTAGATTACACCCTGTTTTTTTACTTCGCTCTGAATATTGTGATAGACAAGTTCTGAGTCGTACTGGGCGCCAACTCCGGCAAGACTTTTTCGCTCCGCTTCCGGAATTCCCAGTTTTTCAAAGGTTTCTTTAATATCTTCCGGAACATCTTCCCAGTTTCCGCTCATTTTTGTTTTAGGACGAACGTAGGTGGAAATGTCTTCCATGTGAAGACCTGTTATATCAGGCATCCAGGAGGTTGAAACAGCCATTTTGTTGTACTGTTCAAGGGATTTTAAGCGGAAGTCCCGCATCCACTCCGGGTCACCTTTTTCATCACTGAGTTTTTTTACGATTTCAGGATTTAAACCGCTTTCAAGGCGAAAAAAGTTCTTTGCACTTTCTTCGTAGCGGAAATCGTAAAATTCTCTGTTTATGTCATCTATAATAATTTTATCTTCTGCCATATTTTTCCAGTTTACTTGAGGTATTCGTCAAAGCCTTTTTCGTTAATTTCCTGAACCAGGGAAGCATCGCCAGTTTTTACGATTTTGCCTTTTACAAGAATGTGTGCATAGTCAACATGAAGGCTCTCTAAAATTTTGGTAGAGTGGGTGATAATTAAAAGACCACCGTTTTCTTTTCTTCTATATTCTTCAATTCCTTTTGAAACTGTGCGGACTGCATCAACATCAAGACCTGAATCAGTTTCATCAAGAATTGCAAGACGAGGTTTCAGCATTAAAAGCTGAAGAATTTCGCTCTTTTTGCGTTCTCCACCGGAAAAACCTACGTTCAGGTCTCTTTTGGCGTAAGCTTCATCCATGGAAAGGAGTTCCATGCAGCTTTTGAGTTCTTTTTGAAACTGAAATAATTTTACTCTTTCGCCGGTTTTCTGCTGAAGGGCAGAGCGGATAAAAGCTTCTACGCTGATTCCCTGAACTTCAAGAGGATTCTGGAAGGAAAGAAAAAGCCCTGCTTTTGCTCTTGCATCTGTTTTTTCTTCCGTTAAATCCTGGCCGTCAAAGAAGATTTTTCCATCTGTAACTGTGTACACAGGATTTCCCATGATGGCGTTTCCCAGAGTAGACTTTCCGGCGCCGTTTGGACCCATAAGAACGTGGGTTTCCCCTGGATTTATCGAAAGATTTACTCCCTGTAAAACCTGCTTTTCTTCAACATTTACGCAAAGATTTTGAATTTCTAACAGCGCCATATTTTCTCCATATATCTACTAAAATACTAGGTATAAACTACTTTAATATATCAATTTTAATGAAAAAAAGCAAACAGGGCAACATAGGGGGAGAAGAGTATAGTATTATAACGGGGTGTTATAATTGAGAGACTTGAATTGTTTGAACATCTTCCAGAGAAAGGCCCAGGGCTTGTGAAATCTGTTCTGGTGAGGCAACCTTCATTTTGAGGAGATTTTTAGCAGACTCAAGTGCTTTGTGTTTTTGACCACGCATTTCACCTTCTTTAATTCCTGCTTCATGGCCCTTTTCATAGGCATATGTCTTTTCTCTTTCCAAATCCATAAACTGCCTCTTTATTTGAAAATCCTTTTTTGCTTCTGACACAAGTCTGAGAATTCTTTCAGAGAAGTCAGAGCTGCTCTGGTTACTGTTAATGAGTTTAATAAAGGCTTGCTGTTCTTTATTTAGTATTTTATCACAGTTTTTAGCAATAAAAAAGTATTTATAAGAACGATCCTGCATACATATGGAGGGATTTTCACAGCAAAGATTTTTAAATGTGTATTTTCCCAGGCCATTATTGAAAATGTCCTCCTGACAGATAAAGACTATGTAGGAATCCTTTAATTCCTTGTACTTTTGCCCGGATTTTAAGCAATCTACATCTATTACACCCTGATAATATCTGGCTCTTTCAGGAAGTTCCTTTGTATCGCAGGCCTGCATCTCAACATTAAAGGCCTGATTAGAGTTTTTTGCGTAGACATCCAGCCTTATCCCCTTGCTTTGAAGATCTATATCGATACTTTCTTCCTGTGTCATTTCTATTCTGTCTATTTTCATTTCCAGAAGAATTTCAAGAAGCTCTTTACAAATTTCTGGATTATTGCGCATCACCTTGTAAAAAATAAAGTTGTTTGCGATTGTAGCCCGTTCCCACTTTTCTTCGGGAGTGAGTTCTTTTTCAAGGTCTGTAGACATAGTTCGACTTTGATTTTCCTTTTGTTTTTTATTATCTGCATCAGTATTATTTATATAAGTCATGTCTATTTATAGTAGGAGAAGGGAAAAAAAATACCA
>JAILKG010000236.1 GCA_024693915.1 Treponema sp. | reverse complement strand
AAAATTACAAATAAGCTTTACATACTGTTAAAAACCTCAAATAAAATTGTCGTTAAATAAAAAAACGAAATTTTATCTCTTTATTAACGGCAGAATTTGGCTAAAACTTTAGTTTTGTAGTATCATTATTTTACGGAGGACAAATATGGAAGAAAGCGAATTTAACCAGAAGATAGAAATTCTTCAGCAAATATACGACGAATGTTCTGACATTGTATTTTTTGGAGGAGCCGGTGTTTCAACAGAAAGCGGCATTCCAGACTTCAGAAGCCAGGACGGCCTTTATTCTCAAAAATGGAAGTATCCCCCGGAAACAATCATCAGCCGTTCTTTTTTTGATGCCAGACCAAAAGATTTTTATGACTTCTACCGGGAAAAACTTATTATCCACGGGGTAAAACCAAATACCGCCCACCTGACTCTGGCTAAAATGGAAGAAGCCGGAAAACTCAAGGCCATTGTCACCCAGAACATTGACGGACTTCACCAGGCTGCAGGAAGCAAATGCGTTTACGAGCTCCACGGCAGCGTTTTAAGAAACTACTGCATGGACTGCCACGAATTTTACGATGTGGATTTTATAGACAGGGAAAGCCGCACTGATGAAGGTTTCCCAAGATGTAAAAAATGCGGTGGAAAAGTAAAACCGGATGTTGTGCTCTATCAGGAAGGATTGGACCAGAACATAATCGACGGAGCAATAGAGGCAATTTCCAGGGCAGATTGTCTGATAATCGGAGGAACTTCCCTGGTGGTCTACCCGGCAGCAGGACTGATAAATTATTTTAAGGGAAAATACCTGGTTTTAATCAACAAATCAGAAACAGAAACCGACAAATACGCAAGCCTGGTTATCCACGACAGCATCGGAAAAGTTCTTGGGGCTCTGAAGGTGTAAAGAAGCATGAAGCACAAGTTTTAAGTGGACAGAAATCTCTTCTGCAGGCAGTAAAAATCTGATTTTCTGATTTTTCTGAATATTTTGGGCGCGGAGGACTCCACCTACGCCCCTTCCCTGGCCCGCCAAAGGCTCGGCCTTCCGCTCCACTTTTCTTCAAGAAAAATTGTCCTTTTTAACACCAGTGGAAGATAAAAGTACTGGCATTTCGGCTCACACTTATTCCTTCCGCTCCAGTCTGCTTCGCTCTGGCATTACCAGAGCTCGCACCAGTCCAGGGGCGCGCGCATGAAAAAAGCCCCTGAAAACAGAGGCTTTTCCAAAATTCAAGATTTATTTTCCGGCTTTACTCGCGTACAATCACATTGTAAAGGCGGTCAAGGTCATCCTTGCTGTAATAGTCTATTACAATGGAACCTTTTTCAAGATTTCCCTTTAATGTAACCTTTGTTCCAAAAATCTCAAGGAACTTTTCTTCGATTGAAGCCACATCCGGGTCTTTATCAGGAAGAGCTTTTGAAACTTTTTTGGAAACCGCCCTGCCGCCGCCGTTAAATTCCTTTGCCATTTCTTCGGCATTTCGTACGGTAAGACCGCTTCCCACGATTTTTCCAAAAAGAACCCTCTGGTCAGCAATATTTTCGCAGGAAAGAATTGCTCTGGCGTGTCCGCTGGAAATCTGCCCGTCAATCAGGGCTTTCTGAATGTCTTCAGGCAGCTTTAAAAGGCGAACGGCATTTGCAACAGTAGACCTGTTTTTTCCAACTCTCTTTGCAACTTCGTCCTGGGTAAGGTCACCCATCTGCATAAGATTGTAGTAGGCGTTGGCTTCATCAATTGGGTTTAAATCTACACGCTGAATATTTTCAATCAGAGCAACTTCAAGTTTTTTGATTTTATCCAGCTTTGTAATATGAACAGGAACTTTTTTGAGACCTAAGAATTTAGAAGCCCTTGTTCGGCGTTCACCGGCAATAATATAAAACTTATCTCCATCCTCAGCCTTTTCTACAACAATCGGTTCGATAAGACCATTTTCACGGATAGAATCTGCCAGTTCTTCAATTAATTTATCGTCAAATTCTTTACGGGGCTGGTTTGGATTTGGAACAAGTTTTTCCGGATCAAGCCAGAGATTTCCGTCTTCGTCCATCTCTACGCCGGCAGGCAACCCTTCCGGAACATTTACGCTTGAAGAAAGGTTTTCCGACTTTGCAATTTCAACAGGAGTATCGTTTACAATTGCAGAAATTTCTTCGCTTGAGTCTGCCCCCATCAGGGCATCAAGACCTCGTCCTAATCCAAGTCCACCTTTTTTAGCCACGTTTCATTACCTCTTCTGCAAGTTTTTCATAACTCTTTGCACCTGCACATGAAGGATCATAATTGCAGATTGGAAGTCCTCTGGAAGGAGCTTCTGAAAGGCGAACGTTGCGGGGAATAATTGTATTGAATACGGCATCCTTAAAGTAGGATTTAACCTGCATTACAACATCCTGAGCAAGACGGGTTCTGGAATCGTACATGGTAAAGAAGATTCCACCGATTGCAAGATTTGGATTAAAGCTCTGCTGAACCTTGCTGACAGATTTTAAAAGAAGTGTGATTCCTTCAAGTGCAAAATATTCACACTGCATAGGAACAAGAACTGAGTCGGCTGCAACAAGACCGTTCAAGGTAAGAAGACCAAGAGACGGAGGACAGTCGATAAGAATGTAGTCATATTCAGCTTTTAGAGGTTCGAGGGCATTTTTTAAAAAGAACTCTCTGTTTTCCTGATCTACAAGCTCTATGGATGCACCTGACAAATCGATTGAAGCACTGATTGCGTCCAGGCCATTTACCGGAGTATGCTTAACGGCATCCTTTGCAGAAACCTGACCTGCTATCAATTCATAAACTGTAGGCTTGTCTTTTGAAACGCTTACTCCACTGGACATATTTCCCTGGGAGTCAAAATCAACAAGAAGAACCTTTTTTCCAGAAAGAGCAATATAGGCACCAATATTAATGCACGAAGTTGTCTTACCCACACCACCCTTTTGATTAACAAAAACGAAACATTTACCCATAACAAATATTTTATCATTTTTATTTAATTTAGTATATATGAAATTTTTTAGTTGAAAGGCGTTTTTTCTTTCTATAAAATAAAGGAAAAATCAGCTGCCCGCAGCTTAGGTCAGAAGTTTAAGTCAGGGGCTCAAATAAAAAGGACAGACAAAATGCCAGGAAAATTAGGAATCATCGCACTTGAATCAGCTCACAATGCAGGAGAAAAAATCGATTCCATCCTTTCAGACTGGAGAAAGGGAGAACACTTCCTCATCCCTTCAGAATGCCCCCGCTTTGGAAGCGGAGAAGCAAAAGGACTCATCAAAGAAAGCGTAAGAGACAGGGACCTTTATATTCTTGTAGATGTCTGCAATCCTTCCGTTACATACAAAATGGATGGAGAGACCAACCGCATGTCTCCAGACGATCACTATCAGGATTTAAAAAGAGTAATTGCTGCAACAAACGGAAAAGCAGGCCGCATTACAGTTATAATGCCCTTTTTGTATGAAAGCCGGCAGCACAGAAGGAACGGCAGGGAAAGTTTAGACTGCGCCCTTATGCTCAGGGAACTGGAAAACATGGGCGTTCACGACATAATCACCTTCGATGCCCACGATCCAAGGGTGCAGAATTCAATTCCCCTCAGCGGTTTTGAAAATGTTTCCCCTGCCCTTCAGTTTACCCAGGCACTTTTATCAGAATACGAAGACCTTCAAATCGACTCAGAACACATGATGTTCATTTCTCCTGACGAAGGAGCAACCCAGAGAGTTGTCTTTATGGCTTCAATTTTTGGTGTAAACCTTGGAATGTTCTACAAAAGAAGAGATTACGCAAAAATCGTAAACGGAGCCAATCCAATTGTTGCCCACGACTTCTGCGGAGAATCAGTAAAGGGTAAAGATGTAATAATTATCGACGACATGATTGCAACCGGCGGCAGCATAATCGACACTGCCACCAAACTTAAAGAAATGGGAGCCAAAAGAGTTTTCATTTTTTCAACCTTTGGACTTTTTACCCTGGGCTTTAACAAATTTGACGAAGGATACAAAAAAGGCATTTTTGACAGAATTTTTACCACAAATCTGATTCATCAGAAAGAAGGCCTTAAAGACAAAGACTGGTACTACTCGGTAGACATGAACCGCTATGTTGCGGCAATCATTGATACACTGAACAAGGGACAGAGTATGGAAAACCTCATCACCCCTGCCCAGCGCATCAAAGATTTGATTACCATGTACAAACAGCGCTAGTCTTTTCTATTACAAAGCATTAGCCATAATGTAATGGCGAGCCGCAAGGGTAAGCACCACTGCAAAGCCAGGCAGCCATCTTAATTCAAATCCCTTCCACAGGGGATTTGATACTTTTAAAAAACTGCACATTTTTTTGCAAAAGCGGCTAGCGTTCTTCAACTTTATACATTGGTTCCTGACCCGGGAGCAGGGTAAGCACGTGATGCTCGCAGGAAAGAACTTCCGACTCTTCGTGGGTTACATGAAGCATTGTTGTAGTTCCGCTCTGGGCAATTATTTCCAGCAGAGAAAGAATCTTTTCTCTAAAAGCATCATCCAGACCGTGGCAGGGCTCGTCCAGAATCATCACCGGAGGACATTTTACAGCCGCCCTCAGAATCAGAATGGCTCTCTGCTCTCCGTAGCTCAATGAATTAAAGGACTCTCTGCCCCTTCCTTCAAAACCGCCCAGTTTCAGCCACTTTTCTGCCGCTTCAATTTCTACATCCCCCGGAGTCTGATAGAGTCCGATGGAATCGTGGAAGCCCGACATTATGACTTCCCGCAAAGAAGAAGAAACCATTCTGTACTCAACATGCATGCGGTAGGAAACAATTCCCAGTTTGTGTTTGATATCCCAGATGGTTTCTCCGGAACCTCGACGGGCGCCAAAAAGCCTTACATCGTTGCAGAAAACCTGCTGATTATCTCCGGTAATAAGTTCCAGAAGAGTTGTCTTTCCGGAACCGTTAGGACCGCGAATCAGCCAGTGCTGACCTTTTTTCAAAGTCCAGTTTAAATTTTTAAGAACCCGGGTATCTCCCCAGCCCACATTTACATCGTGCATTTCAATCAGGTTTTCCGGAAGTTCGGAAGAAAAAACGGAAGTGTCCACGCCCATTACCCGGTCAACTTCCCGACTGAGTTCAATAACGCTCTTTCTGAACTCTTCCCTTTCCTTTTCCCTTTCTTCTTTATTTTCACTCTTTCGCTTTTCAAGCAGGGCCTCGTATTCAGAGCGGGCTCCTGCAAAAGTCATCTTACCGCCGGAAAATTCCAGAACATGAGTGATTGCAGAAGGAATTTCTGTGTAGCGTTCCATGCAGAGCAAAATGCGGGGAAAAACGCTGGAAGAAGGTGGATTTGAAACCTTTTCCCTCTTTTCACCGGAGGCAGAAGCCGGACTCTGGGTAGCGGAATCTGAAAGTGCATCCCCGGCCGCCTGGCTTTTATCCAGCTGGCGGCTTGCAATAGTATTAAAAAAGTCCAGAAGAATTTTACGGCTTTCCACATCAAGACCGGCAAAAGGATCGCTTAAAACCAGCAGTTTTTTTCTGGAAAAAAGGGCTCTTGCCAGCAGAGTTCTGCGGATTTCCCCGGTAGACATATATTTTAAGCCCCGGTCAAGAATTTTTTCCACACCGCAAAGCTTGATTTCAGGAAGATTTTCAAGGCCTTTTGCCTGTGGCGGGATTTCCTGCCCCCTTTTTATTTTTCCACACAGGGCTTCTGCAATAAAAATTCGTCCCGTTCGTCCGATATCAACTCCGCCCTCAACAAATTCGCTTTCGTCGTTTTCCCTTTCCTCCTGAATCAGGCGGGCTGCCCTCTCAAGAGAAACAACTTCAATGGAGTTTTCAAAGGCATTGGCATAAAGGCCGGAAGTAGGAAGCCCATCAGCCGCAGGCGCTAAATTCGGCACAAAGTGCTTTCCTCCAGTTGCAAAAGTTTTTCCGCCGGCTCCGCCATAAGAAGCTGCCCCATTAGCCAGAGCCTCAAGAAAATCAGCCTTGCCGCCTCCGTTTGGTCCGGTCAAAAGCCAGGCCTCTCCGGTTTTCATTGTCCAGGAAATATTTGAAATAAGAACATTTCTGGAATCTTCTATTCTACAGTCACGAATTGTGATTAAATCTTTTTTTTCCACAAGAAATCACCTTCTTAAAAAAAATTAGCCTATATTTTAAGTTTTATTATTTTAACTAGCCTTAATTTCGGGTTTTATAGTTTCAACTTCAAAATTGGCTTACGGTCACTATCTCGTGGTTGCAAAATCGCGCAGTACTGCGCTATGCGCTGCTTGTGGCAAGGTAACCATTAAATGCCGCTTCGCGTCATCCACAAGCAGAGCATTTTTGCCCCACGATTCGTTACCTTCCGCCAATTTTAAATTTATTTCAGCAAACTCGAATTTCAGGCTATTTAATATTAAATAACTCAAATTTAGTGCAAATTAAAAAAAAAAGACCGGACATAAATCCGGTCTCTAGCATCTCCTACGGGAATTGAACCCATGTTGTCGGGATGAAAACCCGATGTCCTAACCACTAGACGAAGGAGACATAAAAAAGTGTATTTGTTTATACTATTTTTTAGCTTACTTTGTCAAGGGTATTTTAATGACTTTTTAAAAATTTTTGATATTTTTTTTCGGCACAAGACCACGAACCCCGGCACACCAACCCCGGCTCAGCGCCTGTCAAACTCAAACTTTAATTTCCAAAATTCTTCCGCTTCCCTGATACTGGTAATAGCGCACCCCTGCCGCATTAAAGAGCTTTTTTGAAGCTTCTACAAAAGGGCTTCCATCGTATTTGTTTTCAGCAAAAACAACGTCTTTAATTCCAGCCTGAATGATAGCCTTTGCACATTCGTTGCAGGGAAAAAGGGTCACATACATCTTGGAGCCCTCAAGACTTCCGCCCCGGTAATTCAAAATAGCATTCAGCTCACTGTGAACCACAAAGGGATATTTTGTATCAAGAGTTTCACCTTCTCTGGCCCAGGGAAATTCGTCATCAGAACAGCCTTTCGGAAGCCCGTTATAACCCATGGAAAGAATTTTATTATCCTGACTGACAATACAGGCACCAACCTGAGTATTAGGATCCTTTGAACGAAGGCTGGAAAGACTTGCAATACCCATAAAATATTCATCCCAGCTGATGTAATCGTTTCTTTTAAAAGTAATATTTGCCATAGCCCCATTAAAATATTTTTTGCCCTCTTTGTAAAGGCAGACATAAAGAACCCAATGGGGGCATTTTTGCTTTCGCAAAAACCGGGTCATTCCAGGCTACCCTC
>JAILKG010000227.1 GCA_024693915.1 Treponema sp. | reverse complement strand
AAAACAAGGCTTCCCTGACAATCAATCTGGGTATACCTTCAGTGATGTTTCTTTCTTTCCTTATAATTGTAACTTCACTGGTTCATGTTCTGGATAAAGTTCTTTATAAAAAGAATATTACTAAAAGCGATACCCGCTATCTTGTTGATTTTATTGACCGCCTGAGATTCTGTTATTCTTTTGACGATTTGTTTCAGTCTATTTCTGAAATTCTTGAACTCAAGGCAGACTGCGCCGTTCTCCTGATTGAAAGGGAAAAAAATTATGTTCTCTATAACAGCCCCGATAGAATTTCTTCATATTATACTACCAGAGATAAACTGGTAAGAAACTTCCCTTTGACATGGAAGGATGGTTTTTACTTTATAGGAGATTCTCTTGATGTTGTTTCTTCCTATAAAAATGCCCGTGGTTTTCTTTTGAACTATCAGCACTATCAGCTTTATATTTTCTGCCGCTACACAAAACTTTACGATGTAGAAATTTACGGCCGACTTTATGAAGAATATTGCCGCTTCCTTTCCCGCTGTAAGACAATTGAAAATCTTGCAGAAATTTCTTCCCTTACAAAAGAATGGGAACAGCTGGCTGATACTCAGATTTCCTTCCTTCCTCACAAAATGCCGGATATTCCTCGCCTTAAGTTTGCGGCTTATTACCGTCCGCTGGTAAACGTTTCCGGTGACTATTATTCCGTTCTACCAATCGACAGTTCCAAAACCCTTTTGATGCTGGGTGATGTTTCCGGTAAAGGTCTTCCTGCTGCCCTTATCATGGGTCTTGTAATGAATACAGTAAAAATCATTGAAGACAAGGAAGATCTTGTTGGGATGATTAAGAAGGTTGATACTGCAATCAAGAACATGCACCTTCAGGATAAATATACCGTTCTCTTCATCGGAATTGTTGATACAGACAAGATGAAGTTTACCTATGTAAATGCTTCTATGTCTGACCCTAAAATCCTTTCAAGAGCTCCAGATGGCTATCGAATCAAGGAATTGAAATCTACAGCCAGTCTTGTTGGAATTATTGATATGGATGATGTAAGCATTGCAGAAATGCGTCTTTTCCGGGGCGATATGATTCTTCTTGCTTCCGATGGTGTTTCTGAAGTTATGGATGATAACGGAGTTGAACTTGGTGATACTGATATCTTCAAGGAAACACTTCAGTCCAGTGCTGCAAAATCTCCTCAGCAGTTTGTAGATGATATTGTAAATTTAATTATGAAATATAACGGCGATAAGCGTCTGCACGATGACGTTACAATGCTGGTTGCAAAGGTAGGCTAATATGATTTTTACTGTTCTTAATTTTATTCTGACCGCTTTTCTTATTGCCGAAACTGTCTATGTTGACCGTGTAGAAAGCAAAAAATTTGAAGGAACCAATCCTGCAAGCTCCAATGTTTTACTGCTTGCAATTACGGTTGCCATGTTCTCCGTTTTTTCCTGTTTTAATGGTCTTGTAACTCCATCCCTCTTTACCCTCCTGATGAGGATTTGTTTTGTAGTAGAGGGATGTATGCTTGTAAATATCGCCTTCTGTTTCCCGTATTACGCATGGAATTATTCTTCCGGGGTTGCTTATATTTTCAAGTTCCTTCTTTATTGTGTAGTCTGCTTCTTTGTATTCATAAAGTTTAAGACAATCAGAATCTCTGATATTGACGGGCTTGCAATTGAAAGTGCCTATATTTTCTCCGGGGATGCCAGAAAGATTTTTGACTGGACCTGGGCTGATCTTTACAATGCTATTTTCCGCTTTATTCTTCCTATGGGCGGTGCTCTTGCCATGCTCATCAAGAATGAAGCTAAATCTACAAAACTGGACAGACATAAGGGATATGTATATTCGATAGCCCTGCTTTCAATGTGGGTTATGATGCTGGGACTTAAGATTATCTGTGATATAAGTCCATGCTTTGCAGTTCTGCACTATTACATCTATGTTCCGATTCTAGTTATTCTTCCATACGCATCCTGGCTCAAACAGGCTCCTAGCGGAAGAAGCGTTCTTTCATTTTTTATTAAATCAATCTTCTTTTATTTAATACCTTCAGCCCTTGCAGGTCTTGCTTATATGTGGATTTTCCACCTTGGCCACGATTATGGAATTTCCCTTGCTTTTGTGGGACTTTTTGTTGTTCTTGTTGCAGTTTTCCTGGGACGCTTTATCGTTCGTCCTCTGGTAAGGCTTGGACGACGATTTGTTCACTCTTCAGATTATGCTCAGGCTTTTGAAAAAGACCTTGCTTCCATAGATTACAGCGGCGAAATGGATACAATCGCAAATGATATGTTCCAGATTTTCAACAAAAACGCAGAAGCTTCATCTATGGCTGTGTTCATCAACGCTGGAAACAACACTTTTGAGTGTGCTTATTCTTCTACAGGAAAGAAGAGTAAAATTGAAGATACAGACGGTCTTTTTGAGTCTCTGCTGAATGTTGGAAAAAATGTTGTAATTTATAACGAAATTGATTCTCTTCATTCCCTGAGCGGAATTAAAAAGGGCCTTGAAAAATTCTTTAAAAATACCCAGTCAGATGCTCTTTTCGTTTTGAATGAAGGTCGAGACGTTCACGGTATTATTATTCTTGGTGCAAGAGCGGGAAACGATCACTACAAGGATTACGACCTTAGCGTATTCCTTAAGCTTTATTCTTACTTCTTCGTTTTCGGTTACTATATGCGAAACATTTCCAACAAGGAAATTATTGGTACTGTAAACCGGGAACTTAAAATGTCCAGCCAGATTATTACTTCCATTCAGGAAAATATGGATCTGGTAAAACATCCAAAAATGGATGCGGGATGTATCATGGTTCCTGCCCACAATATTGGTGGTGAATTTGTTGATATGATTCGACTTACCGATACCCGTCATCTTTTTGTTGTGGGAGACTTAAGTGGTAAGGGTATTGCGGCAAGTATGAGTATGGTCATCTTAAAGGCTATTATTCGTGCATACCTTGCAGAAACCCACGATTTTAAGCAGCTTGTTGTAAAAGTTAATCAGTTTGTTAGAAATAATCTTCAAAAGGGAACAATTTTTGCAGGTATGTTTGCAATTGTTAATTTTGAAAACGATACAATGTACTATATCAACTGTGGTATTCCTGCAATCTTCCTTTATACAGAAGCCTACAACAACGTTATCGAAATTCAGGGTAGCGGTCATATTCTTGGATTCGTAAAGGATATTTCTCCTTATATTTCTGTAAAACAGATTAAACTCAGCAAGAATGATATTGTACTCACTTGTACAGACGGTCTTATTGAGTCTCACTCACTTCGTGGAGAACAGTTTGGTAAAGACAGAATTCAGAGAAATATGGTTGCTAATGCCATGTATCCGGCCAGCCGAATGGCTCGCTTCTCTTACGATGAACTTGTGCGCTTTATGTCTCACGAAATGGAAGATGACGTTTCTATTCTGGTTCTTAAATATCTTACAGATAATGCATCGGAAGAAAAGGAAAATGCTTCATCTGTAGAAAGTCAGGAAGAGGACGTTCAGGAAAATCAGGCTTCTGAAGAGGTTTCTGAAGAGGGGGAAAATCTTTCAGAATCTGGAGATTCCTTTGTAAGTGAAGATTCCCTTGTGGAAGAAAGTCTTCCTGATTTTGGAGACCTTGAAGATGGTACTGGATCTGAACTTTCAACAGAAGCTTCTGTTCCGGAAAGTGCTTCTGAGGAAAGTAGTGTGAATACAGAAGATTCTTCTGTTCAGGAAAAAAAGCCGTCTGAGCCTGCTTCTTCTGCTGCAGGTCAGATGCCTGAAATTGATGAAGATTTTGATGTAGAAGGGCTTCTTGCAGGAATAGATATTCCGGATATGGACGCATAAGTGAGGTTATAAAATGGAACAGCTTACAATAACAAAAAAAGAAGGCGCTGATTATATTCTTTTTGAATTGAACGGTGCCTTTAATGCCTACACGGCTGTAAATATTCAGAATAAAATTTATAATGAAATTCAAACTCATAATGTGGTACTGGATTTAACTAATGTTATTCAGCTTGATGCAGCCGCAATGGGTGTGATTATGGCAGCTCACAATGACGCAGAAGAAAATCATACAAAGTTATATCTTATGAAGCTTTCTAACGAAGCAGAAAAGACTATCAGTGCCACAGGATTTAGGGATTTGTTTAGAATCATTAATTCTGTTACTGAAGTTGCTTAATTTTACACTGTTTATTTCTTATACGAATGCCCCTGGGCGCTAAAACTGTTTGTGGTTAAAAATTATTCAATTTTTTAGGGTAGCCGCAAACAGTTTTTTTTTTAGAAGGTCTAAATTTCTTGTCTTATAAAAAATCAATCTTTTTTATTGTTATCTAACAGGTTTGCTCTTTAGTCTGGTATAGAATTTTTAACGCCTTTTCCTTCTTCTTATTCCCAAAAAGAATTATATTCATTATAATTGCCCTTAAGTTTATAACTTTTTTAGTTTTATAGGAGTCATATATGGCAAGTTACAAAGAGTCTGGCGTTGATGTTGAAGAAGGCTACAGAGCCGTTGATAAGTACAAGGAACATGCAAAGCGTACGGCAATTCCTGGTCTTCTTACCGGACTTGGCAGTTTTAACGGAATGTTTGAAATTCCAAAGGGATATAAAAATCCTGTAATGGTAAGTGGAACTGACGGCGTTGGAACAAAGCTTGATATTGCATTTCAGATGAAAAAATATGATACAGTTGGAATTGACTGTGTTGCAATGAGTGTAAATGATATTCTTTGTTCTGGTGTGCAGACTCTTTTCTTCCTTGATTATGTAGCTTGCGGAAAACTAGAAGCTGAAGTTGCAGCTGATCTGGTTAAAGGTGTTGCTGACGGATGTGTTCAGACCGGTTGTGCTCTTTTGGGTGGTGAAACTGCTGAAATGCCAGGTTTCTATGATGTAGGAAAATATGATCTTGCAGGTTTTGGAGTAGGTGTTGGAGAAAAGAATGAAATGATTACCGGCCAAGATATCGTGGAAGGCGATGTTCTTATCGGTCTCTCTTCTACTGGCGTTCATTCAAACGGCTTTAGCCTTGTTAGAAAACTTGTTCCAAATCCAAACGAACCATTCCTTCAGGATGGAAAAGAAACAGGAAAAACAATCGGTGAAGTTCTTCTTACTCCAACCCGCATTTATGTAAAGCCGGTTATGGAAGTTCTTGCAAAGTATAAGAAGTCAATTCACGGAATGGTTCACGTTACAGGCGGTGGTTTCTACGAAAATATTCCACGAATGTATCCAAAAGCAAAAGACGGAAAAAAGCAGCTCATTTCTATCATTCAGAGAAGCAGTTGGGATATTCCTCCGGTGTTTGGTGAACTTATCCGCCGTGGTGCTGATCTGAACACAATTTATAATACATTCAATATGGGTATCGGTTTTGTTCTGGCTGTAAAGGCAAAAGACGCTGATGCTGTCCTTGATATGTTCAATGCAAATGCTGGAAAATACCACAGAGATGACTGTCCTGATATGAAAGCCTATAAAATTGGTCGCGTAGCTTACGCAGAAGGTAAAGCTGAAACTCAGGCTGAAAAAGTTATTTTTGAGGATAAATAACTGTATGAAAAATATCGCGGTTTTAGTCAGCGGAGGCGGAACAAATCTTCAGGCTTTAATTGATTATCAGGCAGAAAAGGGGAGCCTGTGTCCTTATAATATTGCTGTAGTTATAAGCGATCATAAGGATGCTTTTGCAATAGAAAGGGCAAAAAAAGCAGGTATCCCATATGAAATTACAAGTCCATATTCTGTGATGGGAGCAGAAAAAGCAAAGGCTGCTTCCAGGGAAGAAAAAAGACTAGCCGTAAGCGATAAGGTTCTTGAAGTATGCAATTCCTATAAGATTTCAGGAATTGTTCAGGCCGGCTGGCTTACTGTTCTGTCTGGTAAAATTATTCAGTCCTACGCTGATAAAATAATTAATCTGCATCCGGCTCTTCTTCCAAAATTTGGAGGAGTTGGTATGTGGGGTCACCATGTGCACGAAGCCGTTCTTGCTGCCGGTGAAAAAGAAAGCGGTTGTACAATTCATCTGGTAAATGGTGAATGTGATGGTGGAAAAATTCTTATTCAGAAGAAGGTTCCTGTTCTTGCAGGTGATAGTCCTGATTCTCTTTACGAGAGAATTGCACCGGAAGAGCATAAGGCAATAGTTGAAGGAACAATTCTTCTGGTAGAAAAATACACTGATTAACTTTTATTCAAGGCCCAACTCTCTCCAGAGCTGGTGCATTTCGTCATCAGATATGATGAAAGTAAGATATGCGCTTAAGTCCGGATATTCCTTTATGTCCGGACTTTTTGTTTTTCCCAGATATCTTGCTCCCAGTTTTTCAAATTTTTCCCTTAAGGCCAGGTATTCTTCTTGATTGCAAGGGTGGCTCAGGCAGACTCTGCCCTGAATTCCCTGAATATCTGCGCAGATTATTCCCTTAACTTTTTTATGCTTATAAATCAGATAGGCTCTTCCATTCATTTCTGGATAATCAAAAATCATCCATTCTCTGGATATCCAGGCTGTGTTTTCCTCTGATAGGGGTTGGACTCTGTGGCAGGAAGCTAATAACAGAATAAATAAAGAAATAAGAAAAAGGATTCTTTTTTTCATGACTTTATATTATCACATTTGAAAATTTCTTTCCATGAATGTAATTTTTTTTTGGATGGCCTACTAATAATGTATAATCCTATTCTCTGTTTTAAGCCGTTTGCCCTAGTATTTTTTTTATGTTATAATCTGTACTATGTGTGAATTACTTGCTCCTGCGGGAAATATTGAATCTCTTGATGCCGCTATCGGTGAAGGCGCTGATGCCGTTTATCTTGGATTAAAAAGCTTTAATGCTCGTTTAAGAACTACAAATTTTGCCTGGAACCAGTTTGAAGCTGCTGTTCAGGCCGTTCACAGACAGGGTAAAAAGATTTATGTAACTGTAAATACTGTCTGCGAAGAGCGGGAAACAGAACGCCTTTACCGCTTCCTTTCTTATCTGGAAAAAGTTGGTCCTGATGGTTTAATTGTTCAGGATTTTGGCGTAATCCGTATGTGTCAGGAGTTTTTCCCAAACTTAGAGCTTCACGCATCCACACAAATGAATGTAGAAAGCGCTGCTGCCGCAAATCTTCTTGCAAGGGAAGGGGTAAAAAGGGTAGTGCTTGCCCGTGAACTTGGTTTTGATGAAATAAAGAGTATAAAAGAAAATACAAAAGCAGAACTGGAAATGTTTGTGCATGGTGCTCTCTGTGTAAGTGAATCAGGTCTTTGTCTTTATTCCAGTTTTCTTGGTGGAAAATCTGCAAACAGAGGAATGTGTGCCCAGGCCTGCCGCCGCTATTACACGGCTGAATATCAGGAAGGTATTAAACAGGGTTATTATTTTTCTCCATGTGATATGCAGCTCATCGATCATATTCCGGATTTGATGGAACTTGGAATTGACTCTTTCAAAATCGAAGGACGAATGAAGAGTGCAGAGTATGTAGGAAGCGTTGTTGCTGCCTACCGCTATGTAATGGATCACTGGAAAGAAGATAAGAAAGGTGTTATTGCTGCAGGAAAGAGAATGCTTGCCAGCGATTTTGCCCGTACAAAAACCGACTACTGGTACGGTTTCCCTTCAATGGAAGAGGGTATAAAAAAGGCTGGTGAAAAGATTCTGAATCCTGATCAGGCCGGAGGAACCGGTATTTATCTTGGAAAAATTTCAAAGATAAGACGTCCGGATGATGGAATTATTGAAGATATAAAAAATTCTCTTCAAGAGGATGATGATATTCGTGATCACTATGTTCAGATGGCCCTGCTTTCAGGAGGTTCCTACGATCCAGATCCGGGAGACTCTATCCGTCTGCACACAAAAAATGATACAGGACGCGCAAGCCATAAGATAAAATACATTGAAGTTGATGACGATGGCAGACGCTGGATAGATGTTCCAAACGGCTTTGACGTGGGGGACAGCGTATATCTTCTGCAGATTAAGTCAATGTCAAAACGTTATTCCAGGGTATTGCCTTCAGATCTTTCAAAATACAGACGGCAGCCTTTGGACGAACAGCTTCCTATTCTTGATTTGACTCCTGTTGCTTCCAAAGAACTGGACTATTTTCCTGAAGGACTTTATGTTCAGGTTTCATCCATTGCAGATGTTTTCCAGGCACAGGGATTTCATCCTGTGAGAATTATTATTGAATATAACAATGAGACAAGTTACGACCTCCTGCAGGGAAAAACTGTTCTTCCATTCAGTAAGAAATCTACTTTTATTTCTCTTGATCCCTTCTGTCCTTCCGCAATTGAAGGAAAATTAAAAGAAGAACTGACTAATCTGATAGAAAAGGGCTATGTAAATTTTGTTGTAAATAATCTGGCCCATATCCAGATTTTTAAAGAAATAGGTCAAAAGGTTAATCTCACTGCAGGACCTTATCTCTATACATTCAATCGTTGGGCAGCCTCCTTCCTTGAAAACCAGAATATTCCTTCTTTCATAATGCCTTATGAAAATTCCCGCAGAAATCTGGA
>JAILKG010000170.1 GCA_024693915.1 Treponema sp. | reverse complement strand
CCAAGTTATTTTTCGTATGAAAAGCCGGTAACTAAGTTAATTTTTCGGTAACCCGGTTAATTCGTACTCAGGTATATTTACAATTCAATTTGCTGGAAATATGATTTTAGTATCAAGCTTGAAAACTAAAAAAAACTATGGAGAAGTTAATGAAAAAAAATCTATTAAGAAACATTGCTTTGATTTCTATGGGCACAATGCTTATATCAATTTTATCAGGCTGTTCAAATACTGAATCTAATAGTACTTCAGATTGTAATAAAAAACTTTAAAAGGAGTTTGAACTACTATCAAGTGAGGCAGAACTAAACTCCTTGCTGACAAGAGGAAGTGAAGGTATTGTTGACTGGGAGTTGTCAAGGGAAATTGCACAACTGCAGTTAGACAGTTTTATTGAAGATGGGGAATATTCTGAAAGCGCCGAATTATGGCAGCTTCCAATAGGAATTTATAATAAGGACGGAGAAATTCGTTATTACGAGTTCCGAATTATCGATGAAGGTGAGGTTATAGCAGCAATAGCAATAAATGCACAGGAAAGTTTAGGAGGCCCGGTTGCTTATGTATTTTCCATGAAGGGATATTATGATTCTCTTATGGATTTATATAAAAATGGAACTTTAAGTGAAAACGAAATTCCTCGAATCATCGATAATGTTTATCCGAATTATGTTGTTGCTTCTTCAGAAATAAAAAGAAGCGGGGACATTACTTTTGATAGACTTTTATCGCCAGAAAATGGTGAAGAAGTAGAAGGCGTTGATGTTCTGGTTTCTACTGAAGACTTTATAAAAGAAAACCCGGAACTTTTTTCAGAAGAAGAAAAAGCAGAAAAATTGGAAGAAATTTCAAATTATCGGGAAGATAATTGTGATTTCTGGAAGACAGCAAAAGAATATAAGGGTAGAATGGGGTCTTTTGTGTTCAGGGGAAAAACAAAAAATACTCGTAAGGAATTAGATGCTAATCTTTTAAGGGAAGCGATTAAAATAAGTTTTAGAAGAACAAAAGAAAATCCTAGGGGTCGAACTATACCAAGATCATACGGAGCCTGTGGTGCAACTGCATCAGGATTTATTCTTGATTATCTGGATGCAATGGAAAAAAATGTTTCAGAGTGGAGTAAAATAAATGATTTAGAAACCAGAAAATCAGAATTAAGAAAAGCTTTGTCAATTGCAGATAAAAGTAATATAACATGGCCTTGGAACCTATCCGGAGCAGTATCAAAATTTTCTGATTATAAAGTTACCAGCTCTTCTTTTTGGCCAAAAAAAAGTATAAACAACAATATTCCGGGCATAAGTTTAAGATCCTTAAAATTAACTAGCTGGGAAGATTTAACAGGAGGTTTTCATTATAGAAATGTAATTGCCTACAAAGAAGAAGGCTGGGGAATCTTTAAGTGGGATTATATAAAAATATTTGACGGCAATAATTGTGATGATGGTTGGGAAGCATACAATCCTCTTTGGCATGTTTCATCTTATAATGTTGTTAAAAAATAATTTTACAGGCTGGAGTGCAAGTATATTTTCCACTCCACCTTATTTTTGAGGTGCTTATGATAAAAAAAATAGGCTCAACTTTAATTTATGCCTTTACTTTGATTATTTTGCTGATTTCTTGCTGTGATTTAGATCGCGAACCGGAGGAAGATGTAGCTCAAGGATTATTGATAGATAATCTTCCATTATGGACAAAAGATGTTTTGGTATCAGACTGGAAACCTTGGAATACAGAGAAAACTGCTGAATTTAAGAAGTTATTCAAACAAAAGGAGAGTATTAATTCAGAAAATATAAACTATAGATTGTTTGTAGATGGACAAAACATTGTTCTTTTTTTTGATGATGATGAACGTAGTTTGTGTAATCCCCTGAGGATTTGGGTTGCAGAATATGAAGAAATAGGTGTTTATACAATTTCCATACCTCAGGAGAAGGAAGATGAATTTGTTTTTACAGGTTATGCAAAAAGCAATCCTGCTGAAAGCAATACAGAAGAGAGAAAGGCTTATGTAAAAATTTCCCTCATAAATTCAGAAACTGGAGAATGTAATTATGTTCTAAAGGTTAATGGCAAAGAGATAATAAATGAAAAATTAAAAGCCTGTGACCATCCATTTGTTGAGATTCCTTATAGTTATTTCATGGAAAAATTTGGGTACGGTTTTGAAGAGGAGCAAAATTTTAAAATTCTTATGTTTACCTCTGATGCACGATTTCGTAACTTTGAATTTACTGATAATCGTTTTGTAAGTAATGCGTTCTTGTATTTTGAAGGATTAAAAGAACCTCCTGTTTATGATGAAAGTACAAAAACATTTAC
>JAILKG010000159.1 GCA_024693915.1 Treponema sp. | reverse complement strand
ACCGGCTCATAACTAGCATATATATTTTTCTGTCTTCCCTTACTCCACCGTAACCGACTTTGCAAGATTTCTAGGTTTATCAGGGTCATAACCAAGCTGTATTGCAAAATAATAAGCTAAAAGCTGAGCAGGAACAACGGTCAGAAGACTTGCAAAAACTGGTGAACACTCTGGAATAATAAAAATTTCATCTGCTTTACCATCAAATGCTCCAGAATCATCTGGCGAAATAACAAGAACAGTTGCACCCCTACTACGAACCTCAATCATATTAGATCCAATTTTATCATATAAGCCTGGCTCACTTGCAATTGCAACAACAAGAGTTTTTGTATCAATTAAAGCAATTGGACCGTGTTTTAATTCCCCTGCAGAAAATGCTTCGGAATGCATGTAAGATACTTCTTTAAGTTTAAGAGCACTTTCGAGAGATGTTGCACTGTCAAATTGGCGGCCGATATAGAAAATTTTTTCTTTATTAAAATGCTTGCTGGCAAATTTTTGAATCACATCCTGTTTATCCAAAATACTCTGAAGTTTAGACGGAACAGTTTCTAACTCTGACAGCAAATCAGTGACAGTCTCCTGAGAAAGTAACCCCCTCTCTTTTCCTGCCTTAATTGCAAGCAGGAGCAGACAAAGAACTTGTGTTGTATAAGCTTTTGTAGAAGCAACAGCTATTTCGGGGCCTGCCAAAGTATAAATAACATCGTCTGCTTCGCGGCTAACTGTGGAGCCGACACAATTTGTAATAGCAATAACTTTTAAACCAGACTTTTTTGCAAGTCTAAGAGCACTCAAAGTATCTGCTGTTTCTCCAGATTGTGAAATCACTATAAAAATATCATCTTTATCCAGAATTGGATCGCGATAACGGAATTCAGAAGCTACATCAACATCGACCTGCATACGCGCAAGTTTTTCAAAAGCATATTTTGCCACAACACCAGCATGATAAGCTGTACCACAGGCTGTTATTACAAGACGCTTTGCTTTTGACCAGACAATATCCTTATCACTTTCCTCAAAGTAAACATCTGTTGGATTTCCTTTTCCATCTTTAATAATGCGAGGTCTCATTGTGTTTAGAAGACCTTTAGGCTGCTCAAAAATCTCTTTAATCATAAAATGAGGATAACCACACTTTTCTGCAGCATCCATATCCATATCAACATGAGTAGGTTTCTTTACAATTTTTTCACCTTCAAAATTATAAAGACTGACATGGTCTTCATAGAGAACAGCAATTTCTTTTTCATCAAGATAATAAACTTCCCTTGTATGCTCTAAAAGTGCAGGAACATCTGAAGCTATAAAATTTTCATTTTTCCCTAAGCCGACAACAAGAGGACTTTCCTTTCTTGCACAAATAATTCTATCAGGGTAATCTTTACAAATGACACCAAGAGCGAAGGAGCCTTCTAAGACTTTTATGGTGTCAAGAATAGCCTTAAAAATATCTTTGTATTTCTTATAATTACAATCAATAAGATGAACGATAACTTCTGTATCTGTTTGAGATTTGAAAACTATTCCGCTTTCCTGAAGTTTCGCTTTTAAAGCAGCATAATTTTCGATAATACCATTGTGGACTATAGAAATAGTATTATCCATATTTGTATGAGGATGACTGTTAGTATCACTTGGTTCACCATGGGTTGCCCAACGAGTATGACCAATCCCGATACTTCCCTTTATGGTTTCATCTGCTATTTTTTTCTGTAAGAACTTTAATGCACCTTTGCATTTACGAACAAGAATATCTCCGTCTTCTATAATTGCTATACCTGCACTGTCATAACCACGATACTCTAATTTTTTTAATGCATTAATCAATACTTGTGATGCATTCTTTTGTCCAATATAACCTACTATTCCACACACGATTTGTTTCTCCCTCTGAAACAACAAAAAATCATGATTTTTCAGATAATAGCATTTACATTGATAAGAGGTTCAACATTACGAACAACTTATTAGAAACTTCTGCCCTCATTTATTTACAAATTTAATAACGTAAAATTTATTTTCGCTTAAACAATTAATTTCAGACTCCCCCAAAAATTTAATTTCGTAAATCAGTTTATTTTTTTTTCGTCTGCTGATAGCCAATCAGGTTTGTGTTTTATATACCTAAAAAATCGGAAGCTATAAAGGATTCTTTTTAATTGTAAAAAACTAATTTCTTTAAAAAATCTATAGAATGACTCAAAACCTATTTTGCTTATCCAAGCTGGAGCTCGTTTAATTTTACCAGAAACAAATTCGAAAGTACCTCCTGATGCAATTATATACTTGACACCTAGCGCATTAAATTTATCAAATTGTTCTTCTATAAAATATTCCTGTTTAGGTGCTCCAAATCCAACAAAAACAATGTCAGGTCGAAAAGAGCATATTTTCTCTAAACAAATATTTATAAAGTTATCTGAAAAAGGATATTTTTCATATGGAGGAGAATAGCCTTCAATTTCAATGCCATATTTTTCTTTTACAATTTCAACAGCATCTTTATTAGAATCTTCATAGCCTCCTAAGAAAAACATTTTTAATGAATTATCTTTTGCATATTGGCAAAAATCATACACAATATCACTGCCTGGTAATTTTTCTGAATTAGCAAAAACAGATGATTGTTTCCTGGCGGCTTTCAGTGGGATTTCGCCATCAAATGTTGCATAATGGCTATTGATAAAATTCATATAACGCTGATTATTATTTGCTAAAACAATAACTTGTGCATTTGTAGGAACAATGCACTTAGTCTCATTGTCTATTCTACTAAATAAATCAGCTTTTTTATAAATTTTAAAATCAATATTACAGAAAAACATATAAACCTCAAAGCATTTTATACAATATTTTTGATGGTATCCAAGATACTTTCATTTTCATTAATTAAGAGACTTTCCATACATCCTGCATTTTTACCCGCTTCAACATCTCTTTCACCATCACCAATCATATAGGACTGACTCAAATCAATATTAAAGTCGCGGGCTGCCATCTGAAAAAGGCCAGTTTTTGGCTTACGACAATTACAATCGCACTTATATTCTGGTCGTTCTCCAGGGAAGCCCTTATCTGTATGATGTGGACAAAAATAAAGTCCGTCTATAAACGCCCCTTCTTTTCCAAGCTCCGTTTCCATTTTAGCATGAATTTCTGCAAGCTCTTTAAAAGTACAGTCACCGCGGGCAATTACAGGCTGATTTGTAATTACTATTGCAAGATATCCAGATTTATTAATTTTTTTTATTGCTTCTGCAACTCCAGGAATAAGCTCAAACTGTTCAGGCTTTGTTATAAAACCGTTTGACTTATTAATCGTTCCGTCACGATCAAGAAAAATAGCCTTCTGCTTCTGCGCCAAGTTTCTCGCGTGAACTTTTCCTGATTTTATATCCGCTTCTGTTTCGTAGTAACGGTCTGGTGTTCCCATATCCTTGATATATTCTGGCGTTTCGTAGGCAAAGATTTTTCCGGTTTTTATGCCAGGCTTTAAAACATCCCGGTCAAGATCGATTTTATCGGGAGTTTCCGGATGGCGTGGAACAAAAGTCTTAAGAGTCTCTCTCAGTAATTCTGGAGAAATAATCTGAAGACCAGCATTCACAAGATTTTTATAATAAGTACGCTCATCTTCCTTTGCCATCCACTTTGTTACCCGATGAGTGCTTACAGGGAACCCACCTTTTTCTGACGGAGGTAGCACTTCTGTTACTAATAGCGATGAATCATAAGGATGTCCGTTTGGATGAGCCATTAAGCTTGCCCACGCTTTATGGTCTTTATGAAAAGCGATAAAACGATTAAAATCAATGTCGAAAATAACATCTCCACACAAAAGTAGAAACTCTTCATTAAGTATAGTTGTTGTCTGAACATCAGAACAAGCACGTCCATCAAGCATTTTAAAAAGTGCACCTGCAGTTCCAAGTGGATGGTCTTCTGTAAAATAATTAATATTTACGCCAAACTTTGCACCGTCACCAAAATATTCTTTGATAACGTGCCCAAGATGACCTACACCAATCGTAATGTCTGTAAGACCACAAGATTTGAGATTTTCAATCTGATACTGAAGAATCGGTTTTCCGCAGATTTCAATCATAGGCTTTGGAACATCGGCTCTAACTGACTGAATGCGGGTTCCCATACCGCCTGCCATAATTATAACTTTCATACTAATCTTCCTCTCTAGAATTTATACTTGATTTGTAATAGGTTCTCAAGCCATCAATATGTTCTATAAGATTATCATTAATCTTCATACCAAGGGAATCGACTATAAAATCAATTCCTTCAACCCTAGCAAGTTTTGCAGCCGGCACAAAATCACTATCGCCAGAAATGAGAACAATTTGATCTACGAGTTTCTTATATGCAAGAGATGCTATATCTAGACCAATTTTCATATCAACGCCTTTCTGGCGCATATTGAGTACTAAATCGCTTTCCTGAATATCATCTATTGCAATCGTTTTTTTACAAAGTTTTTTAACAGTTTCAGAAGAAAATACGTAATTCATTTCCTCATCTGCAAAAAAGCCCATCCGCAAAGCTACTTTACGTCGCTGTTTTAAATTATTA
>JAILKG010000125.1 GCA_024693915.1 Treponema sp. | reverse complement strand
TCGGCGTGAACGCGCCAGCAAAAAACGGCAGACCGCTTCGCGGTGGCTGAGTGTTTTTTGTGTCGCAACCACGCCTACGCCAATTTTTATTTTACAGTTAGATAACTCGACATTGAGGTTAAATAAAAAAGAGGCTTCTTTTAGAAAAACTCTAAACGAAGCCTTTTTTTTGCCGGCAAAGAGGGGGAAGGATTTTCTTACAAGCCAGTCTGTTTTTTAAATGGCTAATACAGTACCTGTTCAGCTTGCGGGCCAGCCGCCGGGGAAGGACCAGCCTCTTCGCGGATTATTTAAGCCTGTTAACACTGAGCCTGCGTCTGCCTGGTCTACTGTAGTGCAGGAGAACATGTTAATTCACGCATTTTTTAAGCCTGTCAACATTGAGCCTGCGTCTGCCTGGCCTACTGCAGCGCAGGAGAACATGTTAATTCACGCAATTTTTAAGCCTGTTAACACTGAGCCTGCTCTGATTCTAGTGTCAGTCCCGGGAACTAAAGCTAAACATCCCCGTTTTTAAGGCTTAAAAGCATGTTAGAAAGTATGGAACTTGCCTGCTCGTTGGAAAGTGGTTCCTGAGGGTTGTGGTATTCAACCAGGTTTTCAGGAATTTCGTCTAAAAAGCGGCTTGGCTCGCATTCGATTAGCATGCCCTGTTTTCGCCTTTTTAAGCAGCTTGAAATCAAAAGCTTTTCCTGGGCTCTGGTGATTGCTACATAAAAAAGGCGTCTTTCTTCTTCTACATCGCCATTATTTTCTTCTACAGAGCGGGCGTGAGGAATAAGGCCTTCTTCTACACCTGCAATAAAGACCACTGGGAATTCCAGTCCTTTTGAGGCGTGAATGGTCATCAGGTTTACTTTTCCCCGGTTTCCTTCATCGTCCATGTCGTCCCTGCTCATAAGAGTAATCCTGTTCAGGTACTGGAAAAGGCCGGCGTTAAAGTTGTCCGGATCGTTTTCCCAGTTTTCCATCATTGTCAGAAAATACTCGATATTTTTAAGCTTAAAGCGGACAGCTTTTTCGCTTTTGGAAAATTCTGTAACCAGGTGATTTTTGTAGTTGATTTCTTCGATCATTTCCCTGACTTTTTTTGAAAGGCCGCGGCCGCTCAAAAGTTTGCTTCTCTGCTCTTCAATAAGGTTTACAAAAGCTTCCAGGTCCTCGTGAAGCTTAATTCCCACTTCTTTTTCATCTTTTTTTACAAGAGACTGAATGGCAGTCCAAAGGGAAGAAGACAATTCCTCCGCTTCTTCATTGATTTTCTGGATGGCAGAGCGGCCAATTCCTCTGCGGGGAACGTTTATTATGCGAAGAAGGTTTATATCGTCGTCATGGTTAGAAATAACCCTCAGATAGCTTATGATGTCCTTTATTTCCATTCGCTCAAAGAAGCTTGTTCCGCCGCTCATTACATATGGAATATTATTCTCAAGGAAGGCTTCTTCTATAAAACGTCCCTGGGTATTTGCCCTCATCAAAACGCCAAAATCGTCGTACTTGCGTTTTTCTTCCATGGCAATTCCCTGAATGGTTTCCGCAATAAATTCTGCCTCGGCTGTTTCGTTTTCAGGCATAAAAATTTCGATAGGTTTTCCGTTTCCCTTTCCGCTCCAGAGCTTTTTGTCCTTGCGGTTGGTGTTGTGGCTGATAACTCCGTTTGCCGCATCCAGAATTGTACCTGTAGAGCGGTAATTCTGCTCCAGTCGGATTTCGGTAACATCAAAATCTTTTTCAAAATTTACGATATTCTGATAGTCGGCTCCCCGCCAGCTGTAAATTGACTGGTCATCGTCTCCTACAACGGCAACATTTTTATCTGCCAGAAGGTGCATGAGTTCGTACTGCTGGTGGCTTGTGTCCTGGAACTCGTCTACCATTATGTATTTGTAGCGCTCCCTGTATTTTGCAAGAACATCCGGGTTTTCTTTAAAAAGCTTTATTGGAAGAACAATCAGGTCGTCAAAATCTACTGCATTGTAGAGTTTTAAGCCTTCCTGATAGCATTCGTAGAGTTCCCTGTACATGTCGTTTTCGCCCTGCCAGTTTTTTCTTCCTGTTTTTATGTCTGAAAAAAGAGTTCCGATTTTATATAAATCCATGGCATCTGCGGTGTAGCCCAGTTCTCTGCCACATTCCTTTATCAGGGCAGTTCGGTCTGTTTCATCATAGATGGAAAAATTTTCCCTCCAGCCTAATTTGTCTATTTCCTGGTGAAGAATGCGCACTCCAAAGGCATGAAATGTTGAGATTGTAAGCATTGGAAGTTTTTTTTCTGTAAGGCCCTTAATTCGTTCTGCCATTTCTTTGGCGGCTTTGTTTGTAAAGGTGAGGGCAAGAATCTGGCTCTGGGGAATTCCCTTGTCCAGCATGTGGGCAATTCTGAATGTGATTACCCTGGTTTTACCGCTTCCGGCTCCTGCAATAATCAGAATTGCGCCCTCTGTGGTGGTTACGGCCCTGTACTGTTCAGGATTCAGTTCTTTTTTTAGCGTTTCTAAGTTTAAAGACATAAAACAAAAATTAACATTCTATTGATTTTTACGCAATATTTGATAAAATTAATGTGTTATTTTTTTAATATTTCAGGAGTTTTACCTTATGAATTCAAAAGTTCAGGCTTTTTTCTTACGCCACAATTTCCCACTTCACACTGATGTTTCTTCAGTTTGCAATGCTATCCTTCTTGATATGAACAGAGGCCTCAGAAAAGAGAAGTCTGATCAGGATATGATAAGGACTTTTTCTCTCCCTCCAAAAAATCCTGCCAGCAATAAAAGCGTTATTGTAATTGATGCCGGCGGAACAAACTTCAGAAGCTGTCTGGTTACCTTTAACGACAAGGGTGAGCCTGTAATTTCCGAAATGGAAAAAACTGTAATGCCTGGAGTAAAAAAGGAACTTTCTAAAAAAGAATTTTTTGATGAATTTGCTTCGAATCTTGAGCACCTCAAGGATAAATCAACAAAAATTGGTTTCTGTTTCTCTTATCCAATGACCATCACAGAGGATGGAGATGGAGTTCTTATTAATTTTTCAAAGGAAGTAAAGGCTCCTGAAGTTGAAGGACAGCCAATCGGAAAATGCCTTAAGGAAGCCCTTCTTGCTCATGGCTGGAAGAATATTGAGCGCGTCACCATGCTGAATGATACAGTAGCTGCTCTTCTTGCCGGAAAGGCCTGTGCAAAAGATTATCCTTATTCTTCTTATATCGGTTTTATTCTTGGAACAGGAATGAATGCTGCCTATATTCAGCCAGAAATTGCAGAAGCGGGAGTTAAAAAACAGATTATCGTATGTGAATCAGGAAAAACCTGCTCTGTTATCATGAGCGATTTTGACAAAAACTACGATGCAATTTCCCAGAAGCCGGGAACTGCCTTTATTGAAAAGCAGTGCGCAGGAGGATATCTTGGTCCAGTAGCTTTCCAGATGCTAAAACTGGCTCTTTCTGACGGACTTTTCTCTGATGCCTTTGCAAAAAAACTTGCCGGCTTAAAAGAGCTTTCTCTGATTGAATTTGATGCCTTCCTTCACGATCCATATAACAAGGAAAAACTACTTGCTTCTCTTGCCTGTGGCTGTGCCAGTGAAGAAGATTATACAATTCTTTATGAACTACTAGACGCTCTTCTGGAACGTTCTGCTCATGCAGCAGCCGCAATCTTAAGTGCCGCTGTAATTCAGAGCGGAGAAGGTAAAAATCCTTGCAAGCCTGTTCTGATTCTGGCTGACGGTTCTACTTTCTGGAAATCATCCAGAATTTACGAGCGTGTTTTTGCCTGTCTGGAAGAGGAACTGACTGTAAAAGCTGGTCTTTACTGGAAAATTATTTCCTGCGATAACGATATTACAATCGGAACTGCAATTGCAGGCCTGATTGAATAGGTCTTAAAGACTGGCAGGGTTCTTGAAAACAAGGACTTAAAATCGTAAAATAGAAACAGGGAAAATAAAGTGAAAAACGCAGGAAAATCGTTTGTTCTTATAATGCTCATCATAATCATGGCCTTAGGCGGACTTTTATGGTTCGATTTTCTTGGCGTTATCCATGTAAAGAATCTTTTTACACCTCTATACAAGGCTATGGGCCGGGAAGCTCCTGAGTCTGTAGCATCAACTTCTTCACATCCTATTCAGGGAGACCTGGAACAGGAGCGCCTTGACAAACAGAGGGAGGCTCTTGAGCTTTTTAAGGAAGAACTGGACAAAAGGGAAGAGGAAATCGCTGCCAAAGAAAAACTCAATGAACAGATAGCCGCAGAACTTTCTGAAAGAGAAAAAAGTCAGGAAGAAAGGGAAAAAACATTCAACCGTAACGTAAAACAGTACGATGATAAAAATGTAAACATCGAACAAATTGCGCAAAACCTGAATGGTATGCGTCCTGAAGCTGCGGTGAATATTCTTTTAGCCTTTGATGACCAGGTCTGCATTGATGTACTCAGAAAGGTAGAAGAAATTGCCCGCCGTGATGGAAGTGCTTCCATGGGTTCTTACTGGCTTAGTCTTATGCCTGCTCAAAGAGCAGCTGAAATCCAGCGAAAGATGATTTCAAAGCCTGAAAGCCTGTAAGGTTAAATCAAAAAAATTGCAGGCAATTCGTCCGATGAAGAAAAGGAGGAATTGCTTGTGCTTCAAGCCAATCAAACAGTAGATATTTCCCTCTCTTCAAAAATTGCTGTAAATGAAAAGTCTCTTTCAGTTCAGTCATTTAAAAAAGATGGAATAGAACTTTCTTCTGATGCAAATACCTTCGGAAAAATGCTGGATCAGGCTCTGTCTTCAGGGCAAAAAAATGACCAGCCTGAAAAAATCAACTCTAAAGAGGAAACATCTTCCCGGCCAGAAAAAGAAAAGCTTTCTTCAGGTTCAGAGCAGGAAAAGAATGCTGAAAAGCCTCTTTCCTACAGGGAAGAAAGTGAAAAAGTTTCTGAAAATAGAGAAGATTTTTCTGAAGAAAAGCTTTCTAAAGATAAAAAATTAAAATTTTCCGAAAAAAAAGCCCTGCATGTAAAGGGAAAAGAAGAAAACTTTAAAAAAAATGCAGATGACATTCAGAAAAAGTCATTCCGTGAAAAAAATGTCAGGGTTAACCAGAAAGAAACTTTGCAGGAAGAAGTTAATCTTTCAAAAATCAGCGGAAATTCTGATCAGGAAGTAAAAAATCCAAAAGAAAAGCAGCTGGATTCATGGAATAATCTTCTTTCAAGACTTTCAAAAGAAGAAAATGATCAGGAAAAGATTTCATCCCGGGATAGTGTTGAAGAAGGAATGGAAATTGCTTCTCTTTTGCAGCTTTCTGGCGGAATTGAAGATTTTTCAAAAGTTGAAAATCTTAAAGAAGACGACCTGGCAGATGAAATTGATGTTTCAAAGGTAAAAGGAAAGAAAACTTATCTTGATAAAGAAGAAAAAATTTCTGTAACAGATTTACGCACCCAAGAGGACAATAAAGTTCAAGATGGTGAAGAATTAAAGCTTTCAAAAGCCAAAATAGAAGGCTCTTCTGCCGAAATTTCTGTGGATCTTCAGAAAAATGCAGTAAATGCCAACGTAATTTCTTCAAACAGCCAGGCTGCTTCCAGTGACGGTTCAAATTTTCAGGCAATGCTTTCAAATCAGATTCAGGCTAATGCCCATGAAATTGTAAAAACAGGAAGCATCATATTAAAAGACAATGATGTGGGTGAAATTCGCCTGGTTTTGAATCCGGAAGAACTGGGAAATGTAAAAATCAGCCTTCACATTGACGATAAAGCAATCAGCGGAAAAATCATCGTAGAAAGCGAAGCTGCCTTTAATGCAATGAAGGAAAGCGTTCAGAGCCTTAAAGAAGCCTTTGTTTCCAGCGGTTTTGAAGCAGGTGCTTTTGATTTATCTTTTGCAGGACAGGGAAATGAGGGCAGGGAAGGTTCTTTTAACGAAGGACAAAATGACAATGCCAGAAATAACTTTAACAGAGCCCTTGCCTATGAAGGAAGCCTGGATGATTCTGCAGATTCTTTCGATTTTTATGAAGAAATAAACGAAAATTCTTTGCGGAATTCTGTAAACATCGTAGCTTAAAAATACGATATATAAAATGAGCCTTTTTAAGGGCTCTCAATTGAATCAAACTTTTTTTAAGGGATAAGCGCCTGGGGGGAACCGCAGGCTGGCAGCCTTCAAAAAAAAGCAAATAGTAGAGGTCGATATGGAAACACCTGTTTTGAACACTGTCATGACTTCCAGCGAGAAGTTTGCTGTAGATAATGCAGTAAATTCTTTTAATAAGGCTAATGCAGTAAATGGCAGACAGACAAGTCATCAGCTGGGTAAAGATGATTTCTTAAAGCTTCTGATTACTCAGCTTTCCAATCAGGATCCTACTAATCCTATGGAAGATACCCAGTTCATTGCGCAGATGGCTCAGTTCAGTAGTCTTGAACAGATGACAAATATGAATGAGTCTTTTGCCAGAATGGCATCCATGCTGAACGCAGAAAAGGCATCGGGAATGCTGGGAAAGACTGTGGAAATCGATCTTGGGGATACTTCAGTAAAGGGAACTGTAGAAGCAAGTACTTTGGGTATGCAGCCTGAAGTAATGGTAAATGGAATGTACTACAATCTTGACCAGGTAAAAGCGGTCTACGGTTATTAATTCATAGCAGGGGTAAACATATATGATGAGATCACTTTATTCTGGAGTTTCAGGACTTCAGAATCATCAGACAAGAATGGACGTTATCGGTAACAACATTTCCAACGTAAACACAACTGGTTTTAAACGTGGCCGTGTAAACTTCCAGGACATGATCAGCCAGCAGGTTTCAGGTGCTGCAAAACCAACTGACGAACTTGGTGGTGTGAACCCAAAAGACGTTGGTCTTGGAATGACAATTGCCACAATTGAACAGGTTTTCACACAGGGAAACCTTCAGACAACTGGTGTTTCAACTGACGTTGCAGTTCAGGGAAATGGATTTTTTGTTGTAAAAAATGGAGAACAGAGTTTCTACACCAGAAACGGTGTTTTTGGACTTGATAAGGACGGAACTCTTGTAAATCCTGCAAATGGTCTTCGTGTTCAGGGATGGATGGCCAGGGATTTGAACGGTGAACAGATTATTCAGACATCTGCAAGCCCTACAGACCTTGTAATTCCAGTAGGTTCAAAAGATCCTGCAAAGGAAACAAACAATGTTCTTTTTGCCTGCAACCTGAACAAAAATACTCCGGAAATCCTTCCAGGAGCTTCTGCAAATGATGAAGCAAAGGGAACCTGGGCAACTGAACAGAAGATTTATGACAGCTTTGGAAACGAACATCTTCTTTCAATCAGTTTCCGCCGCGTTGTTGGAGATCCTAATGCCTGGGAAGCAACTGTAAACGTAGATGCAGACAATGCTGATTTTACCCAGACCAGAGTAGGCTTGGGAACTACTGACGGAATGACAAATACTTTCCGCGTTGAGTTTGACAACTTTGGTGCCCTTCGCCGCGTTACAGATTCTTCTAACATGACTTCAAATGATTCCGGCGAAATTATCCTTACAACAAGCTATACAGTTCCGGAAGCAGAACTTGATGAAAACGGAAACCCATTGCGCCATACTTTCAATGTAAATCTTGGAACAATCGGTTCTTTCAAGAATACAATCACCCAGTCTGCTTCTAAGAGCACTACAAAGGCTTACAGCCAGGATGGTTACACTTTGGGATATCTTGATAACTTCAAGATTGACTCAAGCGGAATTATCACAGGTGTTTATTCCAACGGTACAAACCGTCAGATTGGTCAGCTGGCTCTTGCAACCTTCTCCAATGACAGAGGTCTGGAGAAAGCCGGAGACAATACCTATGTAGAAACAAACAACTCTGGTCAGGCTAACATTGGTGAATCTGGAGTTGCCGGAAAAGGTAAACTTCTTGCCGGAGCACTTGAAATGTCAAACGTTGACCTTTCAGAACAGATGACTGACATGATTGTAACCCAGAGAGGATTCCAGTCAAACGCTAAAACAATTCAGACAGCCGATACCCTGCTCGAAACTGTTCTGAGCTTGAAGCGTTAAAATAACAGAACGAGCGTCTGACGGCGCTTAAAAGAAAAGCCCGGTTCTAAAAAAGAGCCGGGCTTTTTTTATGGCTTATTAGCCGGTGAAGAGGCAAGGCGAAAAAATTATTACATTCTGAAGTTTGTGCTGATTGCTCCACTAAAGTAATTGGTAACCGGGTTCCAGGCGGCAGAAAAAGAAAACTCGAACATTACAAGGTTTAGCGTAAGGCCGCCAAAAAGTTCTGTAGAAAGATTTGAAAAATCAAAGTCAGTGTTAATGCTTTTTTCACCTTTTTTAGAGGCATCTTCTATGACGCTGTCATTTAATTCAGTTGTGTAAGACCAGGAAAAATCCTGACTGCATTTTGATAGGGATACTTTAGCACCTGCAAAAGGCGTTGTAATAAAAAGTCTTTTTGAAATCTGAGCCTGAAGGTAAATTGTGTCAGAAATTATAGACATTTCTGTTTCTGTTGAAAGGGAGCCTGAATTGCTGCTTTCTCCAGAGAAACTTATGCCTTTTTTTACGCTGAAATTAGCACCTTGTTTTCTGTAAATGTAACCGGCTCCCAGGCTTATCTGAGGCAGAATAAGATTACCTTCCAGAATTGCATAGCGCAAATCGGCACCAAAAGCGGTGTAGTTCATGCCGCAGTTAAAATCTGAGATGGAAATTGAATCAAATGTTCCCGGCAGGGTTGATATAAAAAATACTCCCAGATCAAATGGCAGAAAAAGGCCTCCCACTCTTGCACGGAGGGCTACAGATGGGAGAACAAATTTTTCCGGCAAAGAAAAATTAATTGAAACCTCTCCATCGTTTTCCTTCATGGACTGGTCTATCTGGTCAAAAAGGGTCTGAACTCCATTTACAAAGGCTGAACTGTCAAGAAGGGTTCCGCTGGTGGTAATTCCCACAGAAAAGTGTGGGGGAAAGGAAGGAAAAATTTTTCCGATATAGGCATCTGCCTGCATACTCAAAATTGAGGTGTTTTCAAAGCAAATATCGTTCAGACAGGTTAGAACATTTTCCATGGCCTTGTTTATTTTTATAACGCCTGCATCGCTGCTTTCGGAACTTTGGGATAAAGAGCCTGCTCCAGAAGATGAAGAGCCGGAAGCAGAGCCTGAGCCGGAACTTTCTTCTGCAAAAGTGAATGAGAAATTTACTGAGATAAATAAAAATGACAAAATAAAGAGTATGCGTTTCATGCCCTTTATTTTACACATCTTTTAAGAATCTTTCAATTTATCTGTTAAAGAGTGAATTAATCTCTTTTAATTTTTCTAAAAGATCTTCCAGGGCTTTTTCTGAGGTAGAATGACCAAAACTAAAGCGGACTGCGTTTTCCCTGAGGGATGGCTCTACCTTCATTGCTTCCAGTATTGGACGGTTGTTTTTTCTGGAGGAGCAGGCGCTTCCTGTAGAAATGAAGAAACCTTCTGCATCCAGTGCCCTTAGAAGTACCTGTCCCGGAATGTTTGAAAAAGCAGCCTGAACAACATAAGGAGAGTAGTTTTCCGGATTGGAAAGTCTTTCCTGAGGGATTACAGTAGAACCCTTAATCTCTGAAAGCTTTTCTACAAAGTTTTTGGAAATTTCCTTGAATGCCAGGTGCTTTTCAAGTCTGGAAGAAGAACTTGAAACAGGCAGACCTGAATTATTTTCTGGAATTGCGTATTTTTCCATTACTTTTGAAAAAGCAAGGGCTCCAAAAAGATTTTCAGTTCCGCTTCTGATTCCCTTTTCCTGACCGCCGCCTTTCAAAAAAGGCTCAATTGCTTCTTTAAGGTAAAGAATGCCTATTCCTCTCGGACCAGAAATTTTATGACCGCTGAAGGCGGCTGAATCTACATTCCATTCTTTTAGATTTACAGGAATTTTTCCCAGAGCCTGAACACAGTCCACATGAAGCTTAATTTTTCTCTTTCCTACATCTGCATTCTTAATAACCTGAGCAATTTCTTTTACGGGCTGAATGGCTCCAGTTTCGTTGTTTACAGCCATTATGCAGACTAAAGCTGTGTCGCTGTTCAGCATGTCTTTTAGACTTTCAGGATTTATTATTCCGTCCTTCTGGCAGGGGATTTCTTTTGTAATCCAGCCGCATTTCTGCAGTTCCTTTGCCATTTCACGGATTGCCGGGTGTTCAATTGAACTGAAAAGTACTTCTCCCTTGTGTGGACTGTTTAAAACTGAAAGGAGGGGAATGTGGTCGGCTTCTGTTCCGCCGCTGGTAAAATAAATATTTTCAGCCTTTACGCCTAAAACATCTGCAGCTCTTTTTCTTGCTTGGTCAAGGATTTCTTTTGCTTCTTTTCCTGCTGCATGGGCGCTGGAAGGATTTCCCCATTTTTCCATGGTAATTTCAAGGCATTCCCGCAGAATGTCTTTGTCCTGAGGGCTTGTGCTGGCCCAGTCAAAATAGTGGAGGGATTGAGTTTCTGTCATATAGAAGCATTCTAGTAACTTTTTGATTCCATTGCAAGAAAGTCGTTTTTTACGCCTTCTACTCTTTTAATTTCTCTTTCCAGCATTTTGCCCCAGTCCAGTTCTCCGCTTTTGATTCTTTCCCTTTCGTCTTCCCAGTTCTGAAGTTCTGTAATAAAGAGAAAATTAAATTCCTTTACATTGGCTTTTTCTGCCCAGAGCTGGGCCTCCCGCCAGTAGTCAAGACCTGCTTTGTAGAAAGAAAGGCATTTTTCAATGTTTCTAAGGTATTCATCTTTCCACGGGGCGTCGTAAAAGTAGGCGACTTTTTTGTCAAAAGTTCTTCCCAGGCGGACATGCTGTTCAATGAGCTTTAAATTTATGTGCATTTGAAAGATATAGCGGTATTTTTCCCACTCTTTTTCATTTGTGATTTTTGCTCTGGCGTAGAGGGGGTTACAGAAATCTGCCTGCAGGGCCTTTTCCAGCCAGTAGATGTTTTCAATGCAGTCATCGGGATACTGCTGGTAGTGAACGTGGTAAAGCTTGTACCAGTCTTCCTTGTATTTAATCATATAGGCGCTGGCATTCTTTTCCGGAAGCAGAAAAAAAAGAAAGGAGAGAAAAAGAATTTTTACAATGAAAGAAAAAGATTTTTTCACATTTTTTTATCGGAAGAAAAAGAACCAGACTTAATAAAATCCAATTTTTCAGGCGGTTTTTCTTCCAACCGGCGTTTCATGGCCCGCCAAAGGCTCGGTCTCGCGCAAGGCGCTCGCCTTTGTTCCCTTCGGTCACAAACCACTCCACGCCGGCGCCATGTTACTTTTTCAGGCTTTCAATTTCCTTAAGAATAATCTGGTGGATTTCTTCCGGCCTTTTTTCAGCGTCAATCGTAATCACCTTCATTCCGCTGCCTTTGGGAGTTCCGTCGTATTCTCCGATGACCCTGTCAAAATTGTCTGCTGTCTGCTTTTGAAAATCAAGCTTTTCGTAAATTTCAAGTTTTCCACCCCGGCTCTCAACTCTCTTTAAGCTGACTTCCGGATTTATCTTGAAGTAAAAAAGAATTTCCGGAAGGGGAAAGGGACTGTTCAGCATTTCCGGAAGTTCATGACCGGCGTTTACTCCCTGGTAGGCCAGACTGGAAAAAATATAGCGGTCGCTTACAACAATTTTTCCCCGGGAAGTCAGCTCTGATATACCGTCTTTTCCCCAGATGTGTTCACAGCGGTCTGCTGCAAAAAGAAAGGCAGCTGTTTTTGGATCTGCAGAAAATTCTCCCTTCAGAAGGCGGCGCAAAAAAAGTCCTGTTTCTTTTGAGCTTGGTTCTGCGGTAATTACCAGCTCTTCCTCTGAAAATTTTTCTTTCAGTTTTTTTAACTGGGTAGTTGTTCCTGCTCCGTCGATTCCTTCAAATACAATAAAATTTTTAATAATCATGAAAATCACCTATAAAAATGCCGATTATTTTGATAGTATATTCATGGGCTTTTTTTTGTCTAGGTGACTTTTCATTTTTAGAGGTTTATGAAAGCAAAAAAACTTCCCTTCAGGGAATCCGTCTCAATCATAGTTTTTGTTCTCATTGTCTGTATCTCGCTTCTTCTTGCTTTCCCTGTTTTTGCAAGTATTTCTAAGAAGCTTTCAACCTCTGTGTCCAGACTTTTTTCTTCTGTTCAGGAAAAAACAGGAATTTCTGTCACTTATCGTTCTCTTTCACCTGCTGTTTTTTCAGGAATCAGGGTTAATGACATTACCTTGTACGACTCTTTTGAAGGGGAAAGTGTCTTAAAAATCAAAAGGGTTTCCCTGCGCTACAATTTTTCAAGAATATTAAAAAGGGATTTTACTCACCTTTTTACAGGTCTTACCATTGATGGCATTGTCCTTGATTTAGACAGGGATGGAAACCTGGAACTTATAAAAAAAATGCAGAGCATTTCGGAGCAAAACAAAGCTCTTTCTGAAGAATCTCCTTCTCAAAACTCTCTGGAAGACAAGGCTGGCCAAGGAAAAGACAGAGGAGCAGCAGAAAAAAATAGTCTTAAAAAGCAGGAAAATGACCTGAAAGAAAAAATCCTGAACTTTTTTGAAATTGAAAATCTTTTTGATGTCCTTATAAAAAATATTCATGTGCGATATTCTGTTGCTTCAGATACGGCTGATGCTTTTTTTAAGAGAATTACCCTTAACATTCAGGAAAAACAAAGGTCTATTTCCGTAAAGACCGGCGGCTCTCTTTTGTACTACAAGGGTGAAAGCGGAAAAAGCCTTTCCTGTTCCTTCAATGCAGATGGAAATCTGGTAGAAAAACTGGATGGCAGCCTTGTAAACTTTCAGATTTCCGATTTTACCGACGGAAATTTTAATTTTAAAAGGCTGAACCTGCTTTTTTCTTACGAAAACGATAAAATTTCCCTGATTACAGTAAAGAATTCTTATCCCTTTGTTCTTTCCGGAAATTACGATTTTTCAAATGAAGTTGCGGATATAAGCTTTAAGGCCTCCTCCCTGACTGCAGGTACTCTTCTTTCATTTAAGAAGGAAAGTCCCGTTCTTCGCTTTCTGGACAACATAATTGTTTCCACTGAGCTGGGCCTTTCCTACAGCGTAAAAAATAAAGCTCTTCTTTACGGTGCTTCCGGTTCCATGCATTTAAAAAAAGAAATATTTGAGGGCGGGGAAGACCTTGTTTTTTCTCTGGATGGAAATGAAAAGAAAATTCAGGTTTCTGAACTTGCCCTTACCGGAGAAAAACTGAATGCAGATTTTTCCGGGGCCTTTGATTTTGAAAATTTTGGTCTTTCCGGCATGCTGAACCTTTACAATTACACATTGAACAATGGGGGAAATATATCAACAGAAGTTTTCTTTGAGCAGGGAAATAATTCTCTTTCTTCTGCTAAGGGGAAAAAAAGCCGGGGCTTTATGGCCTTTGCTCCTCAGCTTATGTTTGATTCTAAATCTTATACAGCTCTGGAACTTAACGTCAGCCCGGAAGAAGATTCTGTGGATTTTACCTTTGAACTTTCAGATTATTCTCACGCAGATTATGAAAAACCGGGCCTTATTCAGGTTTCAGGAAGCTATCTGAATCTTTCTAAATATCTGCAGATAAATGTTTCCGCCCAGGACATGTTTCTTGACAGCGTGGCAGATTCAGCTCTCTTCTTTACTCCAAAAAAGGAGATGGATATTGATTTTTTAGCTCCCTTCATGTTCAATGCTGACCTCTACATAGCTTCCGACATGAAGACTATTTCCTACAATCTTCCATATCTTCTTGTTGCAGATACAAAAAAGGATAACCTCTTTCTTTATGCTTCTGTGGACGGAAACGATACTTCTCTTTCTGTAAGCAAAATTGACTTGATTTATGGGGGAAATCTTTCAAGTCTTTCCGCCAGACTGGATTTTTCTCCTGACCACAAGGAAGCTTTTTTCTCTCTGGATG
>JAILKG010000097.1 GCA_024693915.1 Treponema sp. | reverse complement strand
CGACAAAATGCCGTTGTTCCTGCGACCAATCCGCTTCGCTCTATTGGATTTCCGAGCAAGGGTTGTTCCCCTTGCAACCTAGAGGGCTGTCAGCCCTCTAGGTTGCAAGGGGAACAACCCTTGCTCGGAAATCCAATAGAGCGAAGCGGATTGGTCGCAGGAACAACGGCATTTTGTCGGCTGCCTTTTGGGGCGGCCTGACTGACGTTGTGGATGCGAAACTCTAGGCGCGTGGGAGTGAATTGCGTACGCAAGAGACCCCCACCACAACGCATTTGCGTTGTGACTTAAAACATTGAACAAAGGTCAATGTATAAGTGCGCCTTTGTTCTATTTCATAGGCCAAAGGGATATTTTAAATATAATATCGTTTCAAAAAAAAGACAAGAAAAAATGCTGATTGTTCTTCATTTATACATGCAAAGGTGTTATATTATTTACATGGCAGAAATGACTTTAGACGAAATTGACATGAAGCTCGAACAGCTGAGGGCTGAGAAAAAGCAGCGCCTGGCTCTGCAGAAAAGGCGGGAAATTAGAAGGAAAGCAATGAATGAAAACAGTTTCCGCAATGTCGAAAATCAAATGAAATATATGCTCGGCGGCATGATCCTCAGTGTCTGGGGAAAAAAGAAATCTGTTGAGACTTTGGAAAAATCCCCTGCCCTCACGGATTATCAGAAATCTGTAATTGAAAAATTCAGAGAACACTACAAAGATGTAATCGTCCAGGAAGAAAAATTGTTTAAGGAGAATACAGATGCCCAAGGCCCTAAAATATTATAGTGAAGAAGAAATTGATAAAAAAATCGAAGAACTCAAGGCTCTCAAAACTGAAAAAGAAAAAGAAAGAATCGAAAAATTGAATCTTGCAAAAATTGCTTATGTAGACAGTCTTTTTTCTTTCCTGCATGAAAAACCAGAATTCAGACAACGCATAAGAACCCAATGTGAAAAAATAAAATCTCAGCTAAGCCCTAGAAAAGATAAAAAACTCATTGAAGGCTTAAACGAGTTGATCAAGGAAATAGAATCGCTCTAAACTCTTCTTTGCTCTTTTTGTTCCCCAAGTTCATCCAAATATTCTTCAACATTCTTGTACAGGACATCGTTTTCAGATTCCATTGTTATTCCACGGTATAGTACACATTTTTTTGTAATTTTGCCAAAGCGTTTTTCAGTCAATGCAATTTTATCCTCATTGACTAAATGTCTGTATTGATAAGGAACAGGTTCTTCCGAATGTTTTATCTCGTAAATCTCACAGGTATTTGTCTGGTTGTCATAAATAACCATATCAAACTCTCCAGCCTCAAAACGAATCTGGAAAACCTGCTTTTTGTTTTCGTGGCGTTTAGGCATTAAGACGCGCTTTGTTTCATAAATAACTATGTCTTCAAGCATGTGTCCAAGAACACCTTCTATAATCTTTTCGGTAATAAGATTAATTTCACGCTCCTGGAGATTCTTAATCTGCTCATCTTTCATAAGAGAATAAACCAGTGCCTGTGCCTGACAGAATCTCATTCCCGGCTGCGTAAAGATTGTGTAAGTAAGCCGTCCTTCACCGCCAGTAAGCGTTTCAATATCTAGTTCATCTATTAAATCAAGGCGTTTCAGATACTGTTTGATTTCTTCTACGTGAGTGTCGGTTACGCCGATTTTTTGATTGTCTTTTTCCTTAATTTCAAGAATCATCTTAAGAGTTTCTAAAATCTGTGATTTATCGATTTCATCGAGTATATCAGTTCTCTTATCTTCATCACGAGCTTTTCGCAGAAGCTGAGCCGTTGAACCTAAATCGTGACTTTCAAACAAATCAGTAATGACTTTTACAGTAAAATCATGATTTTCATCTTCAATAATTCGGTTGATTGCATTTGTAAGCTCGTTTGCATCATATAATTCCCGAAGATGTCTGAAATATCGGCCTTTCTGATAACATTTCAAACTGTGCTGAATATTCTTGCAGATTGCCGTATCAATATAGCGTCGTGCGGTTTCATCATCACGGAATGAGGCATCTTCTACATTGAGTTCCTCGTCCTCAAAATCCAGCTCACCTGCCTTAAGGGTTCCTCCGTAGCGGATATATTCATCAATTGATGTGATTCCCAAAAGGCGTGCATGTTCTTTATAAGGAATAAAAGTTGTGTGAACGGTAACTGCACGGTCATAGAGTTCTTCACTTTCTGCAAAATAGAATCCA
>JAILKG010000079.1 GCA_024693915.1 Treponema sp. | reverse complement strand
AATTATTATGAAGTTGTGAGCTAAAAAAATAAGGCTTGCAGCTTCATATAAAAAGGGATGTGTTTTTATGAAAAAAAAATGTTTTACTCTTTTCTTTCTATTAATTTCAGCATTCATCTTTGCTGCTCAAAATCTTCATGTATTCAAGCATAATGGCTTATATGGTTATTTTAATGATGAAATGAAGGTCGTTGTAGATGCGATTTACCCTGAGGCTTCTCCTTTTTATGATGGAGAAGCTCTTGTTAAATTAGACGAAGAAAAATATGGTATTCTTAATGAAAATGGAGAGCGCCAGAAATTGCCTGATTATTTTGATGATAAAAATGTAGATCTAATATACCGCCTGTCATCTCATTGCTACAGACTTGATACTTTTGAAAAAGATCCCAATGATTTTAGTAATTATCCAAGAAGATATAATTGCATTTATCTTTATAACACAAAAAATAATCAATATTACAGGGCGGGAAGAATCAATTTTTCTTATATGAGCCTTGATTTAGACTATTACTTTAGTGCCGGCTGCGATCTTGGTTACGGGTATTTCGATGATGACTTAAATCTGAATCCTGCTAATCAGGAAGATTTCTGGTTAAAATTATATCCTATGAGAGATGGAGCCGCCCTCGCAGTTGATAATAAGCATAACCATCACTTAATTGACAGTAACTACAATATAATTCTTGAAGAAATTGGAGATTCTGGAAGTGAATTTCATGATGGTCTTATGCCTATGGTATATAATAAAAAGATTGGCTATGTAAATACAAAAGGTGAATTTGTTATCGAAACAAGTTTTTATGCGGAAGTATATGATTTTTTTCCTCCAACCATAAATTATGATTTCTCTGAAGGTGTTGCTGTTCCCCAGGTAAAAAAAGGAATATGGAGGAGCTATGATACCAAAGGCAAAATTCTTATGCAGGACAGAGAACTCTTCTTTTGCTCAAAACAGCAGGAGGGACTTATTCGTTTTCAAAAAGAAAAAAAAGGAAAATTCGGCTTTATGGATAAATACGGATATGTAGAAATTCCATGCAATTTTGATAAAGCAGAAGATTTTGTTTATGGCTACGCTCTTGTAGAAATTGATGGAAAAGATGCTTTGTTAAAGCCTGACGGAAGTATTGTTTATTCAGAGGAATTGGTTAGATAATTACAGCACTTTCTCCAGAAAAGACTTTGTTCGTTCCTGTTTTGGATTTTTTAGGATTTCCTCAGGGCTTCCTTCTTCAATGATGTTGCCGTCGTCCATAAAAATTACCCGGCTGGCAACTTCTCTTGCAAAACCGATTTCGTGGGTGACTACAACCATGGTCATTCCCTCTTTTGCAAGTTCTTTCATTACCTGAAGGACTTCACCTACCATTTCAGGGTCCAGGGCACTTGTTGGTTCATCAAAAAGCATAATGGAAGGGTTCATGGCAAGGCTTCTGGCTATGGCAACCCTCTGTTTCTGTCCTCCGGAAAGCTGCCCTGGGTATGCGTGGGCTTTATCTTCAAGTCCTACCCGGCGCAAAAGTTCAAGGGCTTTTTTCTCAGCTTCTTCTTTCGTCTGCTTTTTTAGTTTTACAGGAGCAAGGGTGATGTTTTGAAGAACTGTCATAAGAGGAAAAAGATTGAAATGCTGGAAAACCATACCGATATTTTCTCTTACTTTATTGATATCAGTTTTTTTATTGTTAATGTCGATTCCGTTTACAATAATGCTGCCAGCGTCTGCAATTTCAAGCTTATTCAGACATCTTAAAAAAGTGGATTTTCCACTTCCTGAAGGTCCGATAACGCAGACAACTTCGCCTTCGTGAATATCAATGGAAAGACCTTTTAAAATATTAAGCTTTCCGAAACTTTTTTTAAGACCCTCTACGTGAATTTTTATATTTTTTTCTGCTTCTGACATTTATTTTCTCCAGATTAAATTAAGAAATTTTCTGAAAACGAATCTCTGCCTTTTCGTCCAGATAAGCGCTTTCTGTGTAGCCGGCTTTTTTTGCTTCCCTGTATGCCCTGTCAAACTCGCTGTCAAGGTTTTCTTTTGAGTGGGAATCGCTTGAAATAATGACAGGAATGCCTTCTTCATGCAATATTGAAAGAAAGGCTGAGGAAGGGTAGAGTGAATCCATAGCTTTTCTTGCAATGGCGCCTGTATTAATTTCTGCAAGCACTCCGGCTTTTTTTGCCAGAGCGGCGGTCTCTTTTAATTCTTTTATGTACCAGTCTTCATTTTCATCAAAAAAATGAAGAAGTCCGTTTCTTTTTCTTACAAGATCCGGATGACCCCAAATTGTAAAATCGCCTTTTTTTAGCATTTCCCTTTGCAGAAAAAAGTATTCCTGTACGCATTTTTTCCCATCGCCATTAAAAATCTTCTGCAATCCTTCCTGTACAGCTTCTGTTTTGTCGTCAATTCCAAAAATGCCCTTTTCATTTCCTACATAGTGAACGCTTCCAATCAGATAGTCAGGTTTAAGGGAAGCATAGTCTTCTTTTATGGAAGGTTTAGTTATTCCGTGAATGTAGTCTGCTTCAAAGCCATATAAAACTGTGATTTTACCACGGAAGTTTTCTTTTGCCTGATACACTGCGGCCCTGTATTTTTCGAATTCCCTGGGAGCGATGTGCCAACTGTCAGCAAAAGGGTAGGCACAGTGACTGGAAAAACCCAGAATATCAAAGCCTTTTTTTACAGCTTCTTCGAGAATTTCGTCCGGGCTTCCTTTTCCATCACAAAAGCTTGTGTGAGTATGGTAATTTGCCTTAATCATTTTTATTTTTCCTGTAAATGCCAGTTTTCTGCAAGCTGTCTGAAGGACCAGAATGCATCTTTTAATTCGGCAAGGCTTTCAAGAATTACAGGCGTGTCTCCTCTACTGCAGGCATCTTCAATTGTCTGGGAAAGCTTTTCAAGTTGTTTTTGAGAAATAGTCATGGCGCTTCCTTTGAGCTTGTGGAAAATCTGCTTGAGCTGGGAAAAATCATTTTTCTCGCAGGAATCCTGGGCACTCATCAAAAGATTCTGTGTCTGTGAAAGGAATTCAGACAATAGTTTTTTTCCAAGTTTTTCATCACCACCGATTGTGCTTTCAAATTCGATAAAATCCCAGATTTTTCGTCTTTTGGCCAGATTTTTGTCTTCTTCAATCTTGCTGAGAAGGGAATAAATGTTTTCAATCTTGTATGGCTTCTGGAGAGCGTAATTAAATCCGTCAGCCTTCAGTTCATTTCTGATGTCCTTCGCATCCTCAGCGGTACAGGCAACAAGTACAGACTTAATTCCGTCTTCCCTAAGTTTTTTTGCAGTTTCCCGTCCATTCAAAGAAGGCATATTCAAATCCAGGAAAATAATTTCAAAATCACTTGTTTCCTGAATCTTTTTTAAGACCTCGTCACCGTTCTGACATTCAATAACCTGTGCTCCTGTTTTTTTCAGAAGCTCGGTCTGAATGCTTCGGTTAACCTTATCGTCTTCGGCTACAAGAACTTTTTTTCCTTTCAAAAAATCTGAAAACTGCTTCTGGTCGTTTTTAACAACTTCTTCAGCGGGAATTGCATTTGAAATTATGTCATCATAATCGTCTGAACTTTTTTCTCTTAAAATTTCTCTCAGGCGGCCAATCTGCAGAGGTTTGTAGATAAAATCTTCAAAACATTTTTTTACATGTCCTCTTGCCCTTTGAGAAAGCTTTCCTTCTTGTACCATAAGGAAAAGACGGGTATTTTTGAGGGAGTCCTTTTTTCTGATTCTTGAACTCAATTCCCATCCATCGTATATCGGAATATGCATGTCAATAAATACAATGGAGAAGGGATCTTCCATATTTGCAGCGTATTCCATTGTCAGCAGGGCTTCTTTGGCATTGCTTGAAAACTGAATATTCTGAATGCCCAGGGCTTTGAGCTTTCTTGAAAGGCTGTTTGCGCTGAGTTTAGAGGCATCTACAATCAGTATTTTTGAATTTGCAGGAAGAGTGATATCGTACATCTGATCTTCCGCTTTTTTTACTTCTCTTAAAGGGAAAACGCAGGAGAAAACAGAACCGCCAAAAGGGTTCCTTTCATACTTTATGGTTCCTCCCATAATAGTAATCAGCCCCTTGCAGATTGCAAGTCCTAGACCGCTTCCTGTATATTTTGTGAAAGCTGATGAAGAGTTATTTTCTTCTTCGTCGTTTTCCTGGAAGTATGTTTCAAATATTTTTTCTCTGTTTTCTTCTTTGATTCCACGGCCACTGTCTGTAATTCTGAATTCAAGGTGTTCCGGGCCGGCAAATGAAAGCTCGGTGTGAATGTAGCCGTCGCTGGTAAACTTTAAGGCATTTCCTAGAAGATTCAAAAGAATCTGCTTGTATCTCAACTGGTCACCTTCAACCAAATCCGGAATGCTGTAGTCAATATCGGAAACAATTTCAAGATTTTTCTTGAAAGCCTCGATGCTTATCATGTTTACGATGCTTTCAGTGGTACTTTTTATATCAAAAGGTTCTATGGTTAGCTTAAGCTGGTTCTGGTGAATTTTTGCAATGTCCAGAACATCGCTGGTAAGCATTTTTAGAACATCAGCTCCGTATTCGATATGAGAAAGGTATTCAGCCTGCTCTGAATTAAGGCCGGTTTCTTTTAACAGACAGATTGTTCCCAGTATTGTCTGCAATGGAGTTTTCAATTCATGAACGCAGTGCGAAATCATAAGATCGTGTGGGACTTCATTTAATTTTGAATCATTATTTAGTGGCATTTAAGATTTCTCCAACTTTGTTCACAAGTACTTCAGGTTTCTGTGGCTTTACCAGATATTGTTTTGCTCCCAGCTGAAGTGCCCGGATGATAACTTCCCTTTTAGTAATCTGGGAATAAATAACAACCGGAACCTTGTTTTTCTGTTCAGACATCTTTTTGAGAGCGTCAAAGCCAGTCATTTCCGGCATATACATATCCATTATTACCAGAGAATAGTTTGCATAAGTTTTGTAGTCAATGAATTCAGCCGGGTTTGTATAACCGTCACAAAGATAACCTGCCTGGCTGAAGGCGTTTTTGAGCAGGTCGATGATTACTGCATCGTCATCAAGAATTGCAATTTTTTTTACTTCCTTGAGTTTTCCAAGGGGAGTGTGTTCTTCTGTAACATCCTGAGAAAAGCGCATTTCAAGAGAGCCACTTTCTCTGCCCTGAGAATCCTGAAGAATTCTGTCTGTTACAATATCTGAAACCTGTTTAGCGGAAGAAGTTTCTACAATTGAATTTAGTACCTGGCTTATATCTGTAGAAACCTGAATGCCAGTGTATTCTGGATGACCGTAAACCAGTTCCCTTACAAAAGAGCTTAAAGAGAGTATGTAAATATTTGAATTTTTAACACGGGAGCCGGAAATAACGTTGTTTAAAAGAAGTTCAAGGTTAAGGCCGTCTACAAAGGTCAAATCTAAATCCGTCATCATAAGAATGATTTTAGGGGATTCCAGATTTGACTGGGTTATCATCTCTGAAAGCTTGTATCTTAAAAGGAAAAGTTTTTCTCTGTTCAAGCCTCTGGCAATCTCGATAAAAATTATGTTGTCGTTTCTGTGAAGTTCAAGGATGCAGGGTGTCTGATCCATTGAAAATGGAACCTGTAAAATTTTTCCGATTGATTCAAAGAAAATATCGAATTTTATAGGCTTCATAAAGTATTTTAGAATTCCAAGTTTTGCATAAACTCCAATCATTGTTTTTTCAACAAGAGGACCGGCCGCAATCATAGGAATTCTTGAAGCATTTGGGTCTGCCTTTACTTTTTTTAAGAAATCAAGAATATAGTCCAGGGGGTCGCTTTCATTTATATCTACAATTACAAGGTCCGGAAAAAGAGAAATCATCTTTGGAATGGAATCAAATTTATCCTGTACAAAGTGAACTTCGATTTTTTCTGAAGCAAATTTGTCCTTTAAGAATTCTGCAAAAATAGGAGATGCATCAACGACCAGAACTGTTTTCATAGTTAACATAATATACCAGAGAAAGTAATTTTTCTACTATAAAATTCTTTGAAAAGCAAATAGTAACAAGAAATTAGAAAAATCTTTTTTTGCAAAATATGAATTTCATTTTTTTTATACGAAAAATAAAATACCTTTGCCCTGCCTGCTTTAATACCCCTCTGCTTTAATAGCCCCTCTATGACTTTAAGCAGATTTATGGTATCTTTCTTTTATGCATATAAATCCTAAAAAAACTGTAAAAATTACCCTTCTTACAGTCTTGATATATCTTTTTTTTGTTTTTTTTCTCCGCCTGATTTTTATAAGCCTTCCTTTTTCTGAAAATAAGGAAAAAAGAGACTTCTATACCAGCAGCTTACAGCCAATCCTTGATTCTTCTTATCCTCAGCGAAAGGCGAGCATTTTCCCCCTTCCTTACAATACCATTATGCCGGAATTGTCTGTGCTGGCAGAATCTGCAATCTGTATAGATTTTTCAAACGGTTCCATAATTTATGAAAAAAATTCAGATCAGGTAATTCCTCCTGCTTCCATGACAAAACTTTTTTTAATGTATGTAGTTTTCTCTGAAATTGAAGCAGGAAGGGTTTCTTTAAACGATATTATTCCCCTTGTTCCTGAAAGTTATGCTTCAAACATGATGCCCCATTCTTCCTTAATGTTCCTTGGAAAAAATCAGATTGTCACTCTTGATGAGCTTTTAATGGGACTCTCTGTCTGTTCCGGAAACGATGCTTCCTATGCAATTGCCTACCATCTTTATGGCAGTATGGAAAAATTCATAGACAGGATGAACGAAGAAGTTGAAAAACTGGGGCTGACCCACACTCATTTTGTGGAAAGTTCAGGCTACAGCGAAAATAACCTTACCACAGCCAGGGAGATGGCGATTTTCTGTCGGGAATACCTTTCCAGATACCCGGAAGCTATCCGCTATCATTCAATTCCTTCTTTTTCATATCCAAAAGAAAAAAATCTTGCTCCGGAGGACAGGGGAAAGGAAAGAAGTCAGGATTTTTCTCAAGGCCTTCCTGAGCATATCACAATGGAAATAAAGCAGATGAATACAAATCCTCTTCTTCCCCTGCTGGA
>JAILKG010000067.1 GCA_024693915.1 Treponema sp. | reverse complement strand
TGGGAAACTTGCTAAAATTTATGAAAATCAAAGGTTTGCAGCTTTTGCTAAAACAGGCGATATTTATTGTTTGTTCTATGAAAAAGGTTTTAACTTGCTGAACACAAAAGGATTGCTTTGTTTCATAACAAGCAATAAGTGGATGCGTGCCGGGTATGTTGAGAAGCTGCTTTATTTCTTTGCAAAAAATGTTAATCCGATTTTACTTGTTGATTTTGCTGGTGTGAAAGTATTTGATAGTGCAACAGTAGATACGAATATTTTGCTTTTTGAAAAATCTAAAAACGCAGGCAAAACGAGAAGCTGCATTGCAACCTCATTGACAAAAGACGGCTTATCAAATCTGAGCGATTTTGTTCAGCATAATTCGACTGCCTGTGAGTTTGCAACATCTGATAGCTGGGTGATACTTAGCCCGATTGAACAGAGTATTAAGCGGAAAATAGAGACTGTTGGAGTTCCGTTGAAAGATTGGGATATCAGCATTAACTATGGAATAAAAACAGGTTTCAATGATGCATTTATTGTCTCTGGCGCAAAGCGTGATGAGATACTCGCGAACTGCAAAACCGATGAAGAACGAGAAAAAACAGCGGAGCTTATTCGACCCATTTTGCGTGGCAGGGATATTAAACGGTATTCGTATGAATATGCAGATTTATATCTTATTGCAACTTTTCCAGCCAAGCATTATGACATTGAAAAATATCCGGCTGTAAAAGATTATCTACTGTCATTTGGAATGGAACGACTTGAACAAACTGGTAAGGAACATACAATTAAAGGTGAAAAAATTAAAGCTCGTAAAAAGACAAACAACAAGTGGTTTGAAACACAGGATAGCATAAGTTATTGGGACGAATTTAATAAGCCAAAAATTGTATGGGGAAATCTTAATCTTTCTGCGACTTATACACTTGCACCAGCCGGAATGATGATAAATGCACCTGCGACAATGATTGTACCTGCAAGCGAAAGTCTTTTGTGTATTTTAAATTCAAAGCTTGCGGATTACTATATTCGTAATCTTGGAGTTACAAGAAACGGTGGATATTTTGAATATAAACCAATGTTTATAGAACAACTACCTGTACCTCAAAATATTGATGAAAAATTATTCGAGGAGTTCTCGAAAAAAGAACTGAACAATGAAGAAGAAATAGACCGCAAAGTATATGAACTTTACGGTCTAACTAAAGATGAAATAGCTTTTATTGAAGATCTAAATTAATTTACTGCAATAATTTAGATTTGTAACTACTTATATATTCAAGTTCTTCTCTTGTCAGATTTAAAACTTTAGAAAGAGTTGTCTCATATTTAGTTGATGATAAATTTTCGTCTAATTTTGGAATAGGCAACTCCATCAAGTATTCTTTTTTATATCTGAAACCTGTGCTATCAAATACAGGTCCCATATAATATTTAGAAAATACAAAGAATCCTATTTCAGAACAAAGAAAATTGAAAATGGATTTTATTTTTTCACCTGTCATTATAAAAACCGTTGCTTCTGGGTAAAAACCTTTCTCATCATAATAGAAATATGGGTATTTACCCATTTTTGCTATATCTCGTGGCAAGCGCATTATGTCAGGGTAAACAATTTTTGGCTTATTAAATTCGTCCATATATGCGCAATTACGCAGATTATACGGCGTATCTCCTTTGTCAGCACGAGTGGAAATTTTATCCCAATATTCATCAAGATGATTTTTAATAGCTGGATAATCCTTAATGTCAATTCGAGGAATATTTTTATCTTTCACACCATTATGTGTATTTATAAGATACAAGTCTGCAAAATTGTATTCATATCTTTTTATATCCCTGCCACGCAAAATCGGTCGTATTAAATCATCAGTTCTTTTTCGTTCATTTTCACTCTTACACTTAGCCAAAATTTCTTTCCGCTTCTCTCCTGAAATGATGAATGCATCATTAAAGCCTGTGAGGACACCACGATAGATATTTGTATTCCAATCTTTTAAAGGAGTTCCGATTTTTTCAATTTTAGCTTTGATGCTTTGCTCGATAGGAGACAAAATTACCCAACTACAAGAAGAATTAAAACAAAGCTCCGTAGTTTCTTGCTGAACAAAATCGCTCAGATTTGCTAGGCCATCTTTTGTCAATGAGGTTGCAATGCAGCTTCTCGTTTTGCCT
>JAILKG010000047.1 GCA_024693915.1 Treponema sp. | reverse complement strand
AACGAATCGTGGGGCAAAAATGCTCTGCTTGTGGATGACGCGAAGCGGCATTTAATAGTTCCCTTGCCACAAGCAGCGCATAGCGCAGTACTGCGCGATTTTGCAACCACGAGATAGTGACCGTAAGCCAATTTTGAAGTTAAAACTATAAAACTAGAAATTTATACTATCTAGAATACATTTGCTATTTTCATTACAGTTTCCTTACGATGAAAGTAAAAAAACTTAATTTCCCTCTTCTTTCCAGCCCAGATGTTCATATCAGTAAGCAGGCAATAAACTCTTTCTTCTCCTTCAATACTTTCCTGATTTTAACAGCGGCACTATCATTTCTTTTTTTCTCCTGCACAACAACAAAGTCTCTTCCACACACAGATATAGATAACAACGGAAAAAACTACGAAAAGCAGCCTCTTCTTCCCCCTCCAGATGAAATTGTCTGGCAGGAAATCCGGCCAGGTGTAAAAGAATTTTCTTACAGTATAAAACGCCACACTCCTTCTACAAAAACTCACGGCCCAAAGGGACGGCTGAAATGCTGCCTTGTAGAAGTTGACTTTGAAAAAATCCAGCAGGCCGGCGGGACAATAGATTTTTTTGTAAAAGAGCCTTCTCCAAAGGAATACTGGATAAAAACCGAAAGCGTAAAAAAATTTGCAGGACGGACCGGCTCCTTTCTGGCTGTAAACACAAATCCCTTTCATCAGAAATATAGAAATAATCCTTTTGCCAGCGCTCATATTATTGGAATCTGCGTACAAAATGGCAAGCTGCTTTCTGAAGCAGATGAAAAATACGCTGCACTGGCCTTTTACAGAAAAAATTTTTCGAAAAAAAGCCTGCTTCAGGCAAAAATTTTTAATTCTCAAAAAGAAGTCTATCAGGCTACAGATCTGGGCGCTTTTACTAAATTCACCAATGAAAATCAATCCGATTATCTGGAATGCGTTTCCGGCGGCTTCTGGACAATCCTTGAAAATGGCGAAATAAAGGCTTTTAAAGAAATCTGGGATTTCAGAAACGCTGTTGGAACAAAAAACGACGGAAAAACCGTGATTTTTCTTTCCGGCGGGCCCCTAACTTTTATGGAAAGTGCAGAAATTTTCAAAGCCCTTGGAGCGGATAAAGCCATGCAGTTTGACGGAGGAAGCCCTGCGGCCCTGGTTGTAAATGGAAAATTAAAGCCGGCCGCTGCCTTCAGACGAAACACTGTTGGAATTCTGGGAATAAAAATCCAATAGTAAAATCCAGAACCGCTAGGACTTTTTTACGCAATTTTCCGGAACCAGAATCCAGCAGCCAGGATCCCTGTCGCAAAAAAATGAAGCCGTGTCATAGTCCATTATTCTTTCCAGGCTGGCATCTTTAAGACTTACCTTTCCTTCCAGCACATTGTTTATATTCTGAATCAGGGATTTTAAAAGTTCTTTTGTCCACCAGACTTTAGAATGAGAACCCAAAATTTTCTCAAAATCCTCTTTCAAAGTCTCTTCGTAAGTTTTTTTTACCTCTTTAAGGCTCAGACTTTCTTTTAAGAAAAGCCACTGACTAAGGGAAATTGCATCTCCACACAAAAGAACTTTTTCTTCCTCTATTAGATAGCCCAAAGAGCCTCTGGTATGCCCGTAAAGGGGAATTGCCCTTACATGCAGGTCACCCAGGTCAAAGATGTCGCCGGCTTTTACAGTTTTTAATGGAGGAAAAGGGCCAGGAAGAGCTGCAAGCCTTTCTTCTTCACTTTCAAAAAGTTCATCCCGGGAAGAAGAATAATCCTGAATGGTTTTATAAACTTCAATATCTCTTTCAGGCACAAAAACTTCATCAAACTGAAAATTTCCATAACAGTGATCCGGATGTCCGTGGGTATTCACGACCTTAAAAGGAGTGTCTGTCAGTTTTTCAACAAGAGACCTCAGATTTTTTATTCCCCAGGAGGTATCCACAAGCAGAGCCCCTTCGCTTCCCATAACAAGAGTCACAAAGGCACCGCTTCCGTCATTTATGTGAAAAATTCTATCGTTTTTCTTCAGCACGCAAAAACCGTCTACAAAAGCCCGTTTTCTTGCATCAAAATCTAAATTCATTTATTGAGGTCTTCCCTTTTTCTGCTGAAAATGTCCTGGTAAAATCACTTTTTCCCTTTTGTGAGGGAATGCTGCATTATAATTTGAATATTTACATTTATCAATTGTTGATTTATAATCACTTTGTTATATTTGGAGTGCGAATATGAAGAAAAATTTACTATTATTAATCGTATTTTTTATTGCGCCGAGTATTTTTTCCCAGAAAGCAGAGTTTATCACCAACTTTTTGCAGGCGAAAGAAGCTGACTTCGGGCAGGTTTGTTATTTGAGTGCAGTTTGCCAGAACTTAGTTTCTGATTCAGCAAGCGAAACAGAAGCATTCAATGCAATTTTTGAACAGGGTCTTATTCCAACCGGAAAAAAGCCTGAAGACAAAATCAATTACAAGCAGGCTTCTTACATTTTTTCAAAATTGTGGAATATAAAAGGCGGGCTCTTTTTCAAAATGACCAAAGGAAATCCTAGGTATGCCTACAAACAGTTCAAGA
>JAILKG010000040.1 GCA_024693915.1 Treponema sp. | reverse complement strand
TGCTTGTGGATGACGCGAAGCGGCATTTAATGGTTCCCTTGCCACAAGCAGCGCATAGCGCAGTACTGCGCGATTTTGCAACCACGAGATAGTGACCGTAAGCCAATTTTGAAGTTGAAACTATAAAACTCGAAATTAAGTGTATTAAAAAAAATTATAAAAGGGGATTATCATGACTGCACAAGTAATTGCAAAAATCATCGCATTCGTTATCTACCTTGGTTTTATGATTTTTATTGGCTTAAAAAGCGCCGGCAAGAACAATTCTTCTGCTGACTTCTTTTTAGGCGGTAGAAAAATCGGACCATGGGTAACCGCTCTTTCCGCAGAAGCATCAGACTCTTCTGCCTGGCTTTTGATGGGACTTCCAGGTCTCTGCTACCTGGGTGGAGTAAAAGAAACCTTCTGGACTGCTCTTGGGCTTTGTGCAGGAACCTACCTTGCCTGGCTTTTTATTGCAAAACCTTTAAGAAAGTGTTCCGTAGCCTTTGGAGATTCCATCACCATTCCTGAATTTCTTTCAAACCGCTTTAAAGACAAAAGCCACATCCTTTCAATAATCTCTGTATTCTTTATAGTACTTTTCTTTACAATTTATACAGCATCCGGCTTTGTTGCCTGCGCCAAGCTTTTAAGCTCCGTTTTTGGACTTCCATACCACGCAGGACTGGCAATCGGTCTTGTGGTAATTCTCTGTTACACTATCACAGGCGGATACACAGCTGTATGTACAACAGACTTTGTTCAGGGAACATTGATTTTTGTAGCCTTTGTTGTTTCCGGGACTATCATCATTTTTGCTGCGGGAGGTCCTGTACAGGCTTTTGAATCCGTTAAAAACTTTGACGCAATGGCTCTTTCCGGAGAATTCGGAGAAGCAATGAAAAGCGCTTTTGGAAAAAATTCTTCCTTTAGTGCAATGAACATTATTTCTGCCCTTGCATGGGGCTTAGGCTACTTTGGAATGCCACACATCATTGTGCGCTTTATGGGAATCGATTCAGCTTCATCAATTAAAACTGCAAGAAGAATCGGTATTTCATGGATGGTAATTTCCTACATCGGAACCTTCCTGATTGGTACAATTGGAACTGTTTACCTTTTGAACCACGGAGTTCTTTTGAACGGAGGGGAACAGATTCTTTCTTATGTAACAGGCGACGCAGAAACTGTATTCTCTGTTACAATGCAGAAAATGTTCCCTGCTTTTATTGCAGGTATCTTCCTCTGCGCAATTCTGGCCGCTTCTATGTCCACTGCAGACAGCCAGCTTCTTGCAGCTTCTTCCGCAGTAAGCCGGGATATCTATAAGGGACTTATAAAACCAGAGGCAAAGGAAAAAGATGTTCTGAATATTGGACGCTTTGTTGTATTCATCATTGCCCTTATTGCCCTCCTGCTTTCTCTAAATCCAGATTCTTCAATTTTTGGTCTGGTTTCTTATGCCTGGGCCGGCTTTGGTGCAACATTTGGTCCTCTCATTCTTCTTGCCCTCTACTGGAAGGGAATGACTGCAAAGGGAGCAATTGCGGGAATGATTTCCGGCGGAATTACAGTTGTAGCATGGCACCAGATTCCTTCTTCTGTGGCAGCTATTTTTGGACTCTACGAAATTCTTCCTGGCTTTATAGTATGTCTTCTGGTTTCTGTACTTGTTTCACTTTTTGACAAGAAAAAAGATGAAGAAATGCTTAAAGAATTCCAGGCATATAAAGAAATGAAAGACTAAAGCTCTTTAGAAATCAGAAAAGCGATAAAAACTTATACTCATCAGAGGCCGGGTCCCTGACGGCCTGTAATTCTGATGAGCTTTATGGGGCAGCAAAAAACTGATTTTGCCGGATTTTTAATTCTAGTTTTAAAATACAAAAGGCTGACTTAAAATTTTAAAGTCAGCCTTTTTTTTGCCTATTTTTTCCGCTTATTCTTCCAGATTATTCTTCCCTGACAAGATTTTTCATTACATCAAAGGTGTTTTTAATCTCGTCCCCGGCTTTAAAAGTAAGGGCAAAAACAGTGGAAGGCTCTTCCTCAAGTAGATAAAGTGAAGTCCTGTACCAGCTGTATTTTTCACTTCTTACCTTTCCCCGATAAATACAGGACTTTTTGTCCCCCGGAATCATTTTTTTTATGTTTTGTACAGAAAATATCTGGGAAACCATATCCTTATCAGCAGGATGAATGCCATAGAAATTTCTTTCAAAGAAATCGTTCCAGCGAGGAAGGGAAACTTCAGAAACTTCACCCCCTTCAAATTTCAGAAGGCTTGTTTCTCCTGAATCAATATCAAGTTTTACAATCTGTTCAAAATTTTCTTTTGCAAAGAGCTGAAAGAGCTTTGTCATTCCCTGAAAAGAAGGCTTTACAGCTGCCATTCTGGCTTCCATCTCTGCAGAACGCTTTTTAACAGCCGTAATATCAACAAAAGTACAGAGGGCAGATTTACATTCTCCATTTTCAACCCTTAGAGGAATTATGCTTATGTTATTCCACCTTCCGTCTGTGCGTTCAACAACTATTTCCTGATGCTGCTCCATTGAATTGAACTTGGAACGCACTGAATTTCTTGAGAAAATTGATTCCAGGGCAATTCGATACTGAGGTGCAATAAAAGATTTTACAACATTCTCTATATTGTCATCCCAGTTAATTTCCGGCTGACTAAAAAAAGTCTCCGCTTCCGGAGTTGCTTTTAAAACAATAATTTCATTATTTTCAACATCAAGAGCGTAAATTCCGAACAATCTTGAGGAAGAAATATTGAAAACATCCCTGACTGAAAGTCCAGTTTTTCCGACTAAATCTACTTTTGAAGTATCCATGTTTCGCCTCTCTTTCAGTTTTGTTAAATTATACTTCACTTTTCCTATAAAGCAATCTATATTCAGTTATTAAAAACCGACCCAGATTATAAAGTATCCATGACAAAATTCTGCTTTCTCCTGCATACAAATAAAAATCGAAAGCTATAAAGTGCGCACCAAAGGCATTTTGTAATTCTCAGCTGCGGTTGGAAGCCCGGTTCAAGAGTTCAACCAGAAGGGGATACTCCCGGGAAAGTTCCTGGGGACTACATTCATTGATAAACTCCAGTTCTGCATGGAAAAGCCTGTCTTTTCCAGAAACAGGCATATATTCAATTTTAGACTGAGTGTAATAATGCTCAATGCAGCCGTCAGGCAGAATGTAAACTCTGGCACTTTCAAAGGCGGCAAGAATCAAATTCTTTAGATTGATGGCGGGGACCACTGTAAGAGCAAGAGGAAGAGGAAGTATATCCTTTAATTTTTCGTTCAAACCGCAAATTCCCTGAAGAACAACGGTTTTAAATGTATCTAGCCCTTCCGGTTTTTCGTATTTACTGTAGATTGAATGGACTTTTTCTACAAAAATATCGATTTCAGGGGAGATTGGATTTTCAACTTCGCAGATGAATTTTCCAATATTGATGATAAAGGCTTCCAGACGACGGATCAGTTTTTCCAGAGTAAGAGGCGTTTCCATTTCTCTTTTTGAAAACAGGGAACGATAAAAACTTCTCTGCTTTTCAAACTGGGCATCAAGCCAGCACTGGGGCCTGTCGTCATCACAGACTACATCCCTAAGCTTTCCGCAAAAAAGACTGTCCAGATCAGTGATTATGCGGCCGTCAGTTCCCAGAAGGGAACAAACCTTAAAAAATACACCCAGTTCATCTTTTCCGCCCACATCAATAATGCCAGTTCCCGCAATTCCGCTTTTATTGTTTACAGCAGGCAAAAGATTGGTGAACATCTGCTGATCGGTATAGCCTTCCACAAATATCTGATTATCCGAAAAGAAAAACTGCTTGTGATAGGTATTAAAACGCGGAAGAAAGCGGCGGAAAAGCATTTCGTCCTTGTCTGAAAGGTAGTCGATGTAGGTAGGAACCCGATTTACATGACAAACAACCACCCCCAGAAGATCCTCCGCAAAACGCAGGTCGATAAAATATGGAGAATGGGTAATCAGAAAGAAAATCCTCTCCGGCTCATCTTCTGACACCCGGCGAATTTCATTCATAAAAAAAAGCTGAAACTGGGGATGAAGATGAAGCTCCGGCTCGTCAAGAATCAGAACTTTTGTGGTGCAGCTGTAAAGGGCAACCAGCAGGGTAAGAATTTCCCTTAAACCATGGCACTCCCCTTCCTTTAGATTGTATTCCACTCCCCTGGATTTATTTACAACTATAGGAACAAAAGTACCATCGCTTTTTTCTTCAAAGCGGATGGCCTTTCCAAACATATTTGAAAGGACGCTTTCAATTTTTTCCCTGATTGCAGAATTTTCCTTGAGAGTTGAAAGGAGTTTTTCCTGATCACTGCGTTCACTTTTTAAGAAAGTTACATCAAAACCTGCCTGGCTAAACTGATTTTTAAGTTCCTGGGCAAGAAGGGTTTTTCCCGAGCCGTTAGGACCTACAATCAGATTTATATTGGTCCACAGACACTTTGTAAAGGATGCTTTTCCCCATAGGAAGGGTATTTTTACCTTTGTTTCAAGTTCTACCATAAAAGCCCCCTTAAAAGACTTAAAAATGCTTCCTTTGTCCTGGCTGGAAGATTTAAGCCCCATCAGACTGAAATACTCCCGGCTTCCGGTACAGGTAAGAAAAGCTTTTAAAAATCAGTCCTTTCGCCTTACCTGAAACTCTATTTTTGGCCCCTTATTTACAGATTCAGCCCTATGCTTGTATTTTTTATAGAGAACTTCCTGAGCGCGAATTTCGCTTTCACCTTCAGCCCTTTCCACCCTCTTCCAGTTTCCGCTTTCTGTAAGGTAGTGGGCAGAAACGTTATCCTTAAAATAGGTTTCAAGAATTTCCTTTACCTCCTTAAAAACCTTGCGGTCAAGGAGAGGGAACATAAGTTCCACACGGCGGTCCAGGTTTCTGCTCATCCAGTCGGCACTGGAAAGATAGATTTCTTCTGCTCCGCCATTCTGAAAATAGAAAATTCTTGAATGCTCAAGATAGCGGTCAACAATAGAAATTACCTTTATATTTTCACTAAGTCCCGGAAGACCAGGAACCAGCATACATATTCCGCGAATATTCAAAAGAACCTTTACTCCGGCCTGACTTGCCTTGTAAAGGGCAGTAATAATTTCCTCGTGGGTAAGGCTGTTCATTTTTGCAATAATAAGCCCTGGATGCTCTCTGTCGCTTCTGTCGATTTCCCTCTGAATCATTGTTAAAAGTTTAGATTTCAAAGTAACTGGAGCCATTCCCAGCTGCTTCATATTCTGCAGGGTGGAATAGCCGGTTACCAGATTAAAAAACTGAGTTGCGTCGTTTACAATTTCATAATTGGCCGTAAAAAGGGAAAGATCTGAATAAAGACGGGCTGTCTTGTGATTGTAGTTTCCCGTTGAAAGATGGGCATAGCGGACGATAGATTCTGCTTCCCTCCTCATAACCATAAGGATTTTTGCATGAACCTTAAGGTCAACAAGTCCGTAGATTACAGTAACACCGTTTGCCTCCAGCTCGTTTGCCCAGGCGATATTTCTTTCCTCATCAAAGCGGGCTTTAAGCTCCACAAGAACCACAACCTGCTTTCCGTTCTGGGCTGCCCTCTCCAGAGATTTTACAATTGGAGAATCCTTTCCGGTTCTGTAGAGAGTCATTTTAATTGTAAGAACATCCGGATCATCTGCCGCATCAGAAATGAACTTTAATACAGGCTCATAGCTTTCGTAAGGCACGTGAAGAAGAATATCTCTCTGCTTTAAAATATCCCAGAAAGGCTCTGAATTAAATGAATTATCCGGTAAATCTGTAGGATAAAAATTCTGCCACTCAGGGAAGCTGTATTTACCGTTTTCGTCAGTACTTCTGAGTTCTGGCAAAATTGAAGGATCTACAAAATCTTCCACAAGATAAACATCATCATCATTTAGATTCAGTCTTTCCATAAGGAATTTACAGATTGTAGGGCTGCTTGTATTGCTGGTCATGCGCACTACAAAAGAAGATTTTCTCTGAACCAGGACTTTTTCCATCTCGTGAATAAAGTTTCCGCCGGCATCTTCGTCTACAGCAAAATCTGCATCCCGGGAAATTTTAAATATCATGGTTTCTTCTACTGCAAATCCCGGAAAAAGCTGAGTTCCGTATTCACAGATTATTTCTTCAGTGCAGGCAAAAACCTTTGTGTGGTTTTCTGTAGGCAGCCACTCGATTGGCGAAATTCCCTGAGGAACCTGCACAATGGCAATTCGAGGCTTGTCATCGTCCCCCTTCAGTTCTTCGTTGGAATTTCTGATTCCTGAAATTGGCTTTAAAAGAAAGGCTGCATAGAGAGAAAGGTTTGCAACCGTAGGGAAAATTTCCGTATCAGTTCTTAAAGGTGTTAAAAGCGGAAAAATTTCGTTTCTAAAAAGATTCTGGGCATATTCGCTCTGCTGGGGAGTAAAAAATTCCGGCTTTGCGTATACAATTCCCTTGCTTCTGAGTTCAGGAAGTATGTCGTTTTTTAAGCAGTCATGCTGAAGGCGGATAAGCTGATGGGAACGGGCAGAAATCTGCCTTAACACCATTTCCGGAGTAAGACCGGAGGAATCTACGCTTTCCGGAGATTCCATAAGAAGACGCTTAATAGAAGCAACCCGAACCTGAAAAAACTCATCAAAATTGCTGGTTACAATTGCAAGAAACTGAATGCGTTCCATCAGGGGTAAATCTTTTCTTAAGCCCTGATACAAAACCCTGTTGTTGAATTCTATCCAGGAAAGCTCGCGGTTAAAAAATCTAGGCTCGATTGAAGTCATACTCCACCTCCAGTTATTTGCAAAGTTTCAGGAAAAGCTATATAAGGCTCAGCTTGTAACCAAAAACAGATTCGAATAGTCCGCCCTTTTCTGCAAGAGCAAAGCGTTCAAGGGCAACGTTTTTACTTCCCTTTGTGCGGATTATAAGGGAATCACCCTTTATTTCTACAGAAAAATCCGTAAAGGACTTTCCGTGGCTTCTGTCCAGGGCGTCCGCAATTCTTAAAATCGCCGTCAGCTTTAAAATCCTCATGCGGTCGCTTCTTGCAAGAATCTGGAACTGTTCGTTATCCTGAGGCTGAGCCCGTCCGCGGTGATATTTTGCTATTACAGAAAGAATTACATTTTCAGTTCTGGTAATACCAAAAATTTCTGAGTGATGAATGATATATTCGCTGTGCAGATTGTGTTCGTCCATTCTGATGAAAATTCCAATATCGTGGAGGATTGCTGCCAGCTCTATTAACAGTCGGCTTCTTTCATCAAGGGCAATTTCTTCAGACAGGGAATCATAGATTTTTAAGCAGTACTCCCTTACCCGCTCGGCATGCTCTTCATCCCCGTGGTATTTTCTTAAAAGGCTCATGGCAGAAGCCTTAATCTGCACGGAAAATTCCTCTTTTAACTCCTCGCTTGGAGAATTCAGCTTATTTGCAATAAGTCCGTCGCGAATATTGGTTTCCGGAACGATAATTGTCTTTACCTTGGTCAGCTGAATGAACATCTTGTAAATCAAGAGGCTCACATGCATAGTCTGGGCATCGTTGTAGGAAATTTTAAAGCGGGCTACACATTCATCTATGGAGTATTCCTGAATTTCTTCTACAAAGCGTTCAAAATCTTCCCTTTCAATGGACCAGAGAAAGGTGGAAATCGGTTTTCCGGCATTAATTGCCGCAAGAGTAGCGTCGGAGCCAACAGCGATAAACTGCTGCACCTCTGCCATATTGATTTCGCTTTCAATGGACCCCTTTGTATCTGTTGTGTATTCTTCTATATATCTCTGTATATCGGAAAGGGATTCCGACTGAGCCCGCATTTTTGCTTCAAGGCGAACAGTTCCCAGTCTCAGACTGTGTGCGCCGGCCATTTTACCCTTCTTCATCAGCATCATTTCGGTTGAGCCGCCGCCAACTTCAAGAATGACAGTGTCTTCCGTTCGGAATTTTGAATCCTCTGATTTTAAGAGTTCAGTAACAGCCATGTACATGAGGCGGTTTTCTTCGATTCCATCAATTACTGTTACCCTGAAACCGGTTGTACTTAAAATTTTATCCATTACCGGGTCTTTATTTTTTGCTTCCCGGAATGCTGAAGTTGCGATTACAGTAGTTTGTGAAGAAGTAATTCCCCAGCCGCTCAGCTGTTCTTTAAAGCGGCTAAGGATATGAAGACAAAGACTCTGAGTTTCTCTGCTGATTATTCCCGATGTAAAAACATCCCGTCCAAGTGAAACCGGCATTTCTGCCCTGTCAAGAACGTTTCGCTTTCCATCTTCTGTGAATTCGGCAACAAGCAGGCGGACACCTGTAGAGCCGATTTCAATGACTGCTTCCGGGGCCGGCATTGGCGCCTCCTTCATATCCGGCTACCCTGCGACTCCGGATTAACTGGCTAAAAACCTGCCTGCAGGAACAGGAATAATCATACAAGAAACCATCTTACAGCTTATCTATGAGCATTGAACACTTTCCGGAAGGTATCGGAAGAGTTTTCTTTTTCTGGTCGATGATATTAATTGTAAAGTAATACAATTTTTCACTTTCCATCTGAATTTCCCAGCCGCGGTTACTTTTGTTACTTAAAATCGTAATAAGGTTGCGCTTAAGGGAAAGATTTTCAATTCCCATTATTTCAAGGTTAGGAATTACCCAGTCTACAGTTTTGCGAGGCAGACTGATTGAAAGACCGATTACGTTTTCAATCATCAAAGCGATGGCAGAAAGACCTGTGCCGGCAAGGAAGTGAGGACGAGGGAAATCGTCTTTTCCTGTCCAGATGGCTTTTCCTTCTTTGCAAGGAAGATAGGCTTCGTAAACATCACCTTTCTTGTTGTCATCATTTGGAATAAGACCTTCAAGGATAAAATACAGGTGACGAATTGCGCATTCACGGGCAAATTCATACTGCTGATATTTTTCAAGCCCCTTGATAATCATAAAGTTCAGCATTGGGAAAACGCTGCCCCGGAAACCTTCTCCATTTTCGCTGAAATTCGGGCTGTCTGCCGAAAGAGACGGGAAAGGATGATCAGTTCCAAAGGTTTTTGGATTATTCAGATGAGCAATTAAAACTTCAGATTTATCTGCATTAGGAATTTCTGCAAGAAGAGGCCAGAAGCCGGCAATTGTTTTTTCAGGAAGTCGGTTTCCTTCCTTGTCCAAATCGTGGTAGAAGCCGGTTTCATTATCCCACATCATTGAATTAATGCGTGTCTTAATAGAGAAATACAGCCTTCTGTACTGAAAGCTCAATTCCTTGTCGTTCAAAATGTCGCCAAGAGCAGACATATGAGAAGCGTTGATTGCCATTGCAGCGTTAAAATCAATTGGATAATAAGCTTTTTCTCGAGGGGCATTCATCATGGTGCTTGCGGCGGCAGGAACTGCGTAAAGACCATTTTCCTGCTTGAAAGTCTCTTCAATCCATGCCATGTGCTTCTGAAGAATTGGCATTACTTCTTTGATTCGCTTTTTATTTGCAGATTTATGATAAAGATTAAATTCTGCCCAGGCAAAAAGAGGAAGTCCTACTCCCTCCGGATTTTCTGGAGGCAAAATTGGCTGATTTGTTTTAATATCGTACTGCCAGCGTATTGCTCCGTTTTCTTCCTGGTGAGCATAAAAATAGTCAATATTCTTGTTAGCGTCAAAATTGCGGTTTGAGTATACAAGAAAAAACGAAGAAAAGATTGATTCGAACTGATCTATAACGAGTCTGTCATTCATTGGATAAATGAAATAACCGTCGGCAGCTTTTTCACCTGATTTTGGGTCAATCCAGTAATCAGAAAGCATGTTCCATGACTTGTTATAAATATCTACAAAATCCTGATCGTAAAAATGGATTTTTGGGAAATCGTGCTTGTTCACAAAAACTCCTAGAGTTTCTTCTATTTTTTAAAAGAGCAGAGGAAACTTTTTCTTAGTATACCACATTTTTTGAAAAAACGATATAATTTTTGCGATATTTTCTATTTTTTTCATTAAATGGTAAAAATATCGAGTTTGCTCAAAGAATATCTGGAGGCTTTTGGAAACCCCTATGTACCAGTCCTATGTTTATATCGAAGCGCGCATTCAGCTGCCCTTTTCCGGAGAACTGTTTCCGGCAAATCCTGAAACAGGTAAAATTTCAGTCAATTCTGAAGTTCTGGCAAAAGTTCTGACTCTTTCAAAAGCCTTAAGCTGCCGTATTCCGGAACTTTCAGATATAGAGCACATAACCAGCGCTCCCAGCATCCCTGAAAACTCAAGAAAATTCACAGGCTATTCCATAAAAATCGCTGAATCAGGTTTTATGAATCTTTCCTTTCACTCTAGGCAGAAAACCATAAAAATCAACGCCGTAAGAATTGAAGAAGACAGGGGACATTTAACCCACGCAAACGGCAACAACCGCATGGACTACTCTTCCCTTGGGGCTCCAAGCATAAGAATTATAACAGAAGCATCTTTTGAGCTGGGAGAAGAAGTTCAGATTTTCCTGGAAGAACTCCGCCGCCTTTCCCAGTACCTCCACCTGACGGAAGATTCTTCTGCAGACAAGTACATCAGATGCAACGCCTATGTTTCTCTGGTTCAGTATCCGGAAAAATCCAGTTATTTCATTAAATTAAGAAATTTGAACTCCTTCAATTTTGCAAGAAAGGCCGTAAATGCAGAATTGACCAGACTTGAAAACATGCTTTCCTGCGGAGAAAAAGTAACCAGTGAAAGCAGACTCTGGAACGAACACAAGGGATGCACGGAATTCTATCAGGAAAGGGAAAACAAGGCCCAGCGTTTTGAAAAATTAAATCCCCCTCAAACCTTTAATATCTCTTCCGCAATAAAAGATCTTCCTGCCCAGACTGAAGTAGAACTGCCGGAAGCCCGACGAATAAGATTCAAAAAAGAATACGGAGTTTCCCGCCTGAGAGCAGAATTTCTATGCGACTTTAAAGACAGGGCTGACTTTTTTGAAGAAACTGTCCGTCTGGGTGCAAAACCATTAAACAGCGCCCACTGGATTGCTTCCGAACTAACAAGGCTTTTGAACAAAAAAAACATTCCGGTTTCAGAATCAAAAATCACGGCTGAAAATTTTGCCTTTATCATAAAAAAACTGGACTCAGGAGAAATGCACAGTGCCGCCGCAAAAACTTTGATGCGGGCATCTTTTGAAAGCGGTTCTTCCCCCGAAAAGCTGATAAAAAGCCTGAACATTTCTGAAATAGGCACAGAAAAAGAACTTCTGCCCTATGTAAAAAAAGTAATAAGTGAAAATCCAGCCCTCTGCAACACCCTGAAAAAGGGCGAAATGCCGCCCCTGGAGTTTTTAACCGGACTTGTAATGAAGGAAACCCGGGGCAAAGCCGTTCCTCAGATTGTAAAGCAGCTTATAAAGCAGGAACTGAACATCAGTGTAATTTATGTAATTACAACAGGAGGAGCGATCTCGGCTGTAAGGCATATGGACGGCTCTATCTCCAGCGGCGACAGTTCCATCATCAAGGAAATGGCTAAAAAAATTGAAGCTGATATGCCGGTTCAGGTAATTTCTGCCGGTCAGTACCTGAGCGAAGAGCTGGAACCTTCAAACTGGGCCCTTCTGATTCAGGAAGTCCAGAACAGAATTAACGCAGGAACTGCAAACGGAATTGTAATCACCCACGGAACCTACACTCTTTCCTACACAGCCGCCCTTCTCTTCTGGCTTTTTTCTGATTCAGGAGTTCCAATCGTGCTTACGGCAAGTTCTTCCCTGCCATCTGACAGCTACGAAGCAGAAGAAAATCTGGATTTAGCCTTAAAAACTGCCGCAAAAGAAAAGAACGGAGTTTACGTAGCCTTTGGCGGAAAAATTCTTTCTCCATTAAACCTCCACTTTGATAAACCGGGCAGCTTCTTGAACTGGAACCTGGAAAAACCAATTTTTACGGAAAGCGGACCAATCGCCTCTCAATTTGCAGGAATCGGAGAACTGGACAAAAATGTTTTGAGTCAGCTGCTTGTAGAAGCCAGCGGCCAGATGTTCATGTTCCGCCTTTATCCGGGCTTAAGAAGCGACCTTTTTAAAAACCTTCTCTTATATACCAAAGTCAAGGCCGTTTTTGCCGAACTTTACGGACTTGGCAGCGGAAACATGAAGAATTCAGACTTTTCTCTCAAGCCTCTTCTGCTTTTAGGAAACAAAAAGGGAGTAAAATTCTACTGTACCAGCCAGCAGAAAATGAGTCTGGACTTTTCTCAGTATGTAACCGCTCACGACGTGTGGAGGGAAGGCGCTGTTCCTATGGGATATCTTACCACGGAATCCGCAGTATCCCTCTACTTTGCCTGCGCCATTGTATCAGACTCTCAGGCAGAATTTGATGAACTGATGGAAAACTACGCCAGCATGTATTCCCTGTAAGAGTATAAGTCTATATTAAAAATAAGCTTTTCATTATACTGTCTGCATGACTAAAGAAGACTTATTGAAATTGCAGAACGGAAGCGACATCAGAGGTGTCGCAATTGAAGGTGTTGAAGGCGAACACGTGAACATCACGGAAGAAGCCTGTCTGAAAATCGGCGGCGCATTTGTAAAATGGCTTTCTAAAAAAAGCGGAAAAGCAGCCGGCGACCTGAAAATCGGAATCGGCCGTGACTCAAGAATTACAGGTCCATTTATGGAAAACGCAATCGCCAAAGGGCTCAAGGCAAATGGAGCCCAGGTTGTAAAATGCGGACTTTCCACCACTCCGGCCATGTTCATGTCCATTGTATTTGAGGACACAAAATTCGACGGCTCGGTAATGATTACTGCAAGCCATCTTCCATATAATAGAAACGGAATCAAATTTTTTGACAAAGACGGCGGCCTTGAGCACGAGGATATCACTGACATTCTTGAACTGGCTGACAAGGAAGATGCTGAAAGTCATAAAAATGCCGACATCACACAGTGCGACATTTACAATTTACTGGAAACTTACAGCGCCCACCTGCGCTCATCAATCTGCAAAGCCCTGGGAAAGAAAGAAGAAGAAAAGCCTCTTTCCGGCTTGAAAATCATTGTTGATTCAGGAAACGGTGCTTCAGGATTTTTTGTAAAGGATATTCTTGACCCACTTGGCGCCTGCACTCAGGGAAGCCAGTTTCTGGAACCAGATGGAACCTTCCCTAACCACATTCCAAATCCTGAAAACAAGGAAGCCATGAAGTCGATTCAGGATGCAACTGTAAAAAACAAGGCCGATCTGGGACTTATTTTTGACACAGACGTTGACCGAATGAGCGCCGTACTTTCAAACGGAGAGGAAGTTAACCGTGATGCCATCATCGCCATGATAAGCGCAATTTTAGCACCGGAACACAAGGGAGCAACAATTGTAACAGACAGCGTTACAAGTGACCGCCTGACCTACTTCCTTGAAGACGTACTGGGCTTAAAGCATCTCTGCTACATGAGGGGTTACAAAAACGTAATCAACAAACAGAAAGAACTGAACCAGAAGGGAATTGACTGTCCTCTGGCAATGGAAACCAGTGGTCACGGAGCATTAAAAGAAAACTACTTCCTTGATGACGGAGCTTTCCTTGCTGTAAAAATGATTGTTGCCCTGGCAAAAGCTTCAAAAGAAGGTAAAAAGCTTGAAAGCCTCATTGAAAAACTTCCTCCTCTGGTAGAAGAAGGTGAATACCGCTTTAAAATCAGCGGAGAAAACTTTAAGGAATACGGAAAAGGCGTTCTTGAAGAATTCAAAAAGAGAGCCCAGAAAAAAGGCTACCTGCTTCCTGACAACCACGAAGGTGTTCGTCTTTCCTTTAAGAGGGGAAACAGCAGCGGAGCAGAAGGCTGGATTCTTTTGAGAATGAGTCTTCACGACCCGGTTATGCCAATGAACATCGAGGGAGCAAGAAAGGGCGACCTGGAAAAACTTGTGAAAATAGCAGCAGAACTGGTAAAAGGCTTTGACCGCCTGGATACCAGCTGTCTGAAATAAAAAGGGCTATAAGAGGCAGCACAAGATATCAGGCTGCCTTTGCCATGCAGGCCTCCCTTGCCTGCAGATAAGCCTATCTTGAAAACAATCTTTTTGTATGGTATATTTTCGATAAATTATTAACTGGTGGAAAAATGGACTCTTCTTTTTTTAGTTACGATAAATTCAAAACAGACAATATAAGGGCTGTAGATGCAAAATT
>JAILKG010000019.1 GCA_024693915.1 Treponema sp. | reverse complement strand
TTAAGGCAGAAGTTGTTTTTAATTTTTCCATGAATTTCCTTAAATTCAGGGCTTTCTTCCAGTTCTTTTTTTCCAAGCATTGAAGAATATATTAAAAGTTCTGGAAGAGAAAGGTTCATGGCTGCAGCACAGCTTTCTGTCATTCCGCTTAGTCTTGAATTAATTTCAATGATATACCATTTTTCCTGATGGAAAACAAGGTCAATCTGGGCAATTCCGTTTAAATTTAATAATGAAGCCAGTCTTGAAAGATCCCGGTATAAATCCTTGATTCTGAATTTATCATTAAGAACTGGACCTAATTTTACATTCTGCTTAGGGCTTGTAAGTCCAAACTGATTGACAGAATTTATCAAAAGAGGAGAAAAGACATATTTTTTATTGCTTCCATAAATTTCAATTCCAAAAGAATAGCCATCTAAAAATTCTTCGATAAGTCTGTTTCCATTCGTTTTTTTTGAATTAAGAACATGGAGGGTTTCGCTTATGCTTTTACATACATCCATTCCCCAGGAACTTAGGCCTGAAGTGCTTTTTACTACAAGTGGCAGGGAAAGTTTTTTTATCTGCTCCAGTATAAATTCTTTATAAACATTTACTGAAAGCTCCCTGTGGTTCACCTCAGTTTTAAACATAATAAAATCAAGAAAAACGGATTTTGCATGATTAAAGGAATTTGTACTAAGAAAATCTCTTGTATTTTTTTTATCATAGCAGATAAGGCTTGTCTTTTCTGAATGACAGGCACAAATTATTCCTTTTTTGCTTAAAAAAGAAGCAACCAGGGAATCTTTCAAGGACATCCAGTCGTATGGCGGTGCCCAGAAGGTTACTGGAATTGCAATATCAAGAGGTCTTGAGGCAATAATTTCCGCAATTTTTTCAGCACTTGCATCTTCTTCTAGAATTTCAAGCTGGATTCCCAGAGGACAGTTCTTATTTTCCAGAAGAAATCTGGCAGGCAGCTGGAGAACAAAGCGCAAATTAACCTGGGGATAATCTTTTAGAAAAGAAGACCAGTATTCTATACAGGAAGGAATTTCTGAAAGTTTCTGGTTTTCCAGAGATTGTTTTAGGGAGTTTGTGCTGAAAAATGTTATATTCAATTTTTATTCCTGAATTGAAAAATCTGTAAGCATTACTGCAACAATTCTCTGGGAATAAAAAACTTTCTCATTCACAGCATTTTTTATCCTGATTTTTAAATCATTGCGGTTTTCAATTTTGAGGGAATCATCATCAAGCTCTGCAAAAAAACTGTTTAAAACCTTGTTTATATGAGAATCCTTGTCATCGATTAGTTTTTGAGTTGCCTTATCGTTTCTTATAAAGCCAAGCTGAATTTTTGCGGAAACTTCTTTTGATGACTTAGTTTTTATTTTTGTTACTACGAAATTCTTTTCAAACCAGTCAAGATTTTCCTGAATAACAGAAGTATCTTCATTCTGCTTGCGTTCTTTATTATTTTCAGATTCTTTGAATGAAATCTGGTTGTTGCCTATTTCCTCGATAATTATGGTTTCCGGATATGACCATACATTGTTCTTTAAAAACAGTTCGTCTCCCTTTTTTGCAACAAATGTAACAGGGTAGGTGTGAGTTCCTTCCAGTGTTTCTTTGCCGGCAGGAGTTACAATTACATAAAAGGTGATTTCGTAATAATCTTTTATACTGGAAGGTTTTACTGAAGAAAGATAAATTGTGTTTTTGTGTAAATCTTCGGATACAGAAAAAGCTCTTAATTTATCCCCAACATACAGGGTTTCTGAAAATGAAAAACTTAAAATAAAAATTCCAAGTAAAAAAAAGAGTGTAAATCGTTTCATAAAAATCCCCGCAATTAAAAAGAATAAAAAAAAAGAGGGTTTTCATTTTATTGAAAATGGCCCTCTTTTTTCTAAAAAATACAAAATTTAGTATTCTTTCTTTTCTGCTTTACGCTTTTTGTTTAAAAGCTTTCTTTCCAAAGTAGTTTTTTTCTGGTGAAGTGTAGCAGATGGTTTTACAAAGTATTCGCGCTTTTTATATTCACGGATGATACCTTCTTTTTCAACCATTCTCTTGAAGCGTTTAATTGCTTTTTCAAGGTTCTCTGAATCTTCAACTGTGATTGTAGCCATATTTTCACCTCCTTCTATTCGGGGGAAACCGTAATATTAGTATTATTTTACCAAAAATTAAGGATTAAAGTCAATATACTTTTCTTTATTCACTCAGTGCAAACGCAATATAAATAAACTGCGCAAAAAAAAGTGTTAAGGTCTGCGTACTACGGTTCAAAAAACGCGCAATATTGCGCTAGACGCTGTTTGTGGCAGAGGAACTATTATA
>JAILKG010000293.1 GCA_024693915.1 Treponema sp. | reverse complement strand
AATTCCATCCCTTACCCAGCTGTATCGCAAGGAAGCAACTGAAGAAAGCTGGCTTTCTATTAAGAGAGAAATGCTTCCCATAAAGTCCTGGTACTTTTGCGGCTTAAGAGAAATTGCTCCACCCTTATAATTTGTGCCGAAAAATCTTTTTTCCTCAATTTCAATAGGAGAAGAAATATTTGAGCCGTAAAGCAAAGTCTTTCCGTCTTTTGTTACTGAAATTTCAATTTCCCACCAGCCTGGCTGGTTCAGCTCTACACTCCATTCATTAAAATAGACATCCAGAGAACCAAGGCAAGGCTGAAGAATATTTGAAGAAGTTTCAGACTCTGAACCGTCGTCAGAGCCGGATGTGCCAGTTTCTGAGCCATCGCCACTTGAAGCCCCCTCTCCAGAAGCAGCGCCAGTGCCAGTTTCTGAACCGGCAGCACCATCTGAGCCGCTGCTTTGTCCGGAACCATTACCATTAACTGAATAATCGGGCTCTCTTGCAAAGGTATAAATTTCAAGGTTATCGCTGTTAGTTACCGGAGTTCTTATAAGATGATAGGCCTTAACTGAAATTTCATCTTCTGAAAAATCGGCCAGTGAAAAGGAAGAAATTGCAGAGCGGGAAGAAGGCTCTCCTTCAAAAGAACATTTTCCGCTTACCTTAAAAAGTCGGGAAGAGTTTTCAGAAAGGTTTTCATTCTTTTTTATATCTTTTTCTGAAGTCACAAGAGAACAGCCTGCAAAAAGACTTACAAGCAGGGCTGCTTTTGCCACATAAGAAAGACGACTAAAAATCTTTATATTCATTTTTTTCATAACTTCCTCCAATTAGTTTCCGCTGGTGACATAGAAGAATGAGATTGAATCACTAAGGAACATTTCTGTAAGCACTTTTGCCTTAGATTTTGGATTTTCAGGATCGGAATTATCTGCTAGCACTTCATGAATACAGTTGTCATATAGAGTTCCACTATTCTCCAGACCAAGAGCATTCTTAATAGCATCTGCATCAGTGAGTCCCAGAAGGTACTGGTATACATCACTCAAGCTTCCATGGTCGGTATTACCAACCTCTCCGCTGAGACAGAACCATCTTCTGTCTGTAGCCTCCGAAGGCTGACCATCACTTCCGGTAAATTTAAAGCTTAGATTAGCATTCTGGAATGAAGTAGAAGACATCTCCAAAGCAGTAAGACTATCAGGCAGTTTTACCACAACCGGATCCTCGAAACTTGCACAACATCCTTTAAATGCATAAGTATCAAGGTAATTCAAAGAAGTTCCCAAATCAAAAGAAGTTAAATATGCACATGATGAATCAAAGGCCTGGCTTCCAACAGATTCAACTTCCCCAAGATTTATACCTGTGATTGAAGAACCTCGATTAAAGAATACATTCTGGGAAATTGTCTTTATACCAGTTCCTCTAAAATCAAGGTTACCAATATCTGCATATACACCAGCAATAAGCGTTTCTCCATCAAAAGTAGTAACATATTTTCCGTTGCCGCCAACTTTGTAATGACTATTGCCCTCTTCAATGCTAAATGTTTTAAGATGGGTACAGCCTTCAAATGAGCCTCGGTCAAAATTACCGTAAACAGGAACTTCTGGAGTGCCTGTAGAAAGGGCATCACCCAGACTGGCAGGGAGAGTAACTTCTTCAAGGGCTGTACAATTATAAAAGGCTCTGTAGTCCAGTGATTTTACGCCAGTCAAATCAAGCTCTGCAAGGGTGTTGTTGTCGTTATAATATCCACTGAAAACACAGCCCTCTACCACTGAATCTTTTCCCTCATCCGGCTGACCAAAAACAATGCTTTCAAGCTTTTCCATACCGATAAACCTGTACTTTCCTACATAAGCACCTTCGTTAAATTTGATGGATTTTAGACTGCCACATGAAGAATAAAAGATAGAAGCAGTCGGATAGGTATCATAACTGCGAGGTTCACTTGTTGATGAAGCCGGGAAATATGCATACTGATTAAAAACCAGGTTTTCAACATTTGAAACACCGTTTCTGTAACCGCTAACAAGAGGAACAATCATCTTTTCAAACTTTTCAAAGCCGGTTTTACCTTCCCCCGGAGTTCCTGCATCAGCTGAATCTGTTGTATTATTAAACTCAAAATCAACTGTAAGATTTTTCACATTGGCGTAATAGAATGGATAAACCTCATCCCCAGGAACAATTAACTTATCAAGCGTCATAGAATCTATTTGAGCATACATAAAAGCTGAATTTTCAAGAGAAGTCACATTTCCAAAGCTGCTGATTTCCTCTATTGTTGCACTTTCAAAAGCACTATTTCCAATGGAAGTTATATTTCCAAAACTGCTGATTTTATTTATTTTTGCATTTTCAAAAGCATTTGCCGCTATTCTTTTTACACCAGAAAATTCTTCATCGGAAAAATCCAGACTGCCAAAACCACTTACGCCCCCACAGCCATAAAGAAGAGTTTCAGTCTGACCACCTGCCCCATCATCTGATTTAGCCACTAGCATCCGATTGCCCATCTTTGTAGAAAAAATATCATTTTCTGTATCTATGATAATTTCATTTAATGCTGAACATTTATAAAATGCTTTCTCTTGAATTTCAGAAACATTTTTTCCAATTTTTATCTCTTGAAGCTTTGTGTAATAAGTTTCTCCGTCTCGATTCACAGGGTCCATATAAAAACCCTTTTCTTCAATTACTTCAAGACTTTCCGGCAGGATAATTGAAGAAATTGAAAGAGCATTAATATCACCATTTTTTATTTCTGTAACTCCTTGCAATTCCGATAGATCAAGATCAACAGGGTAAGTTACATTATACTGGATTGCACTTGAAATCGTCTTTAAAGTTCCAGTTATACTTTCATCAGTTTTTGTATTTTTACCCTCTCCCTCTACCTTTACAATACAAGGAGCAGAAAGGCTATTTATAAAATCTTTAAAACCGTAGAAATACCAGTCTGAACTATCTATACGAGTGTCATCTACATAAATATTGTAATACTCTTTTTCGGGTACAAAAATGTCAAAACTTGCAGAAGCCCTAGTCTGACTTTCCGGGTCAAGGACTGTAACATAAAGCTGATAGGTACCGCTAGTTATAAGCTTTGAAGGAGCACCAATAAGCACAAAACCGTCATCCATAAAATGGAAGTAATCTTCAGAAAGCTCTGCACCGCAATAGAAAAGTCTGGCCGACCAGTTGGAAGTATCTATTTTACCTTTATCTGGGCCAAGTTCTTTTATATATGCATTCAGGCGGATTTTACCAGTGTTCAAATATAAGTCGCCCTCAGCTTCTGCACTTATTTCAATTTTGGAATCAATTGAAAAAGTTCCATTTGTTTTAGGGAGCTTATTTATTTTTTCAGAATTAATTTCAATTACCCGCTCTGTTTTGTAGCTCTGGATTTTTACAAGGTCCAGAAAGGTATTCAGAACTGCAGTCTGCTCCTTATTCCACAGGCGGTATTTCAAAAAATACTCCCCGTCAGGAAGCTTTAATCTGGAGTAATTAGCCTGCCAGGTCTCCTGACCATCTTCCTCTGAAGTATTGATAGTAAGAAACTCATAGTCACAGGAAACATCCAGGCTGTCTCCGTCTTCATTAAAAATTGTGTAAGTCAGGGCAGAGTTCAAATTGCTTTTTGAAAAAAGACCGGCCTGAATTTTTCCGATTTTGTTTTTTCCGTATTCATCAGCCTGCCACTGAAATGTAAGGCTAAGGTCACCGCAGGAAGTTATCCATACAGTTGAAAACTCCAGGCTTTCTTCATTATTGAATATATGTACATTCTTTTTGCTCTGATCTGCCTGAAGAAGGACTTCTTCTGAATCAGAACCTTCACCATAAATCAAAAGAATAAAATCGTAATATCCCCGCTCTAAGAAAAAAGAATCTTCCTCCATTGCACTGATAGCAGTCTTTGTAAGACCATCTTTCAGACTTTTTTCCCAGCGCTTTTCAATGCAGTTATCAGAGCTGCTTGAGCCGTCTGTGCCACTGGTGTTGCCGGAGCCAGCAGCATCTTTTTTATAGATTTTAAGAACAAGGGCAGAAATATCCTCTTCAGTAAAACTTGATGGATTAACCGTACTTCCACGGCTATGGCATATATCTGCCTTTACTTTTACAGAAACAAATTGGGAAGCCTCAGTCTTTTTTTCAGAAGAAGCGTCTTTTACTCCCTGAAAAGAACAGGAAAATAAAGAAAGAAATAAAATAGAATAAAGGGATAGTAAAACAGCAACAAAATAAGATTTTTTGTTCATAACCAACTCCATTTTTATTATTCTAACCTCAAAAGCGAGGGGATTATTTATTCAAAATAAAAAAAAACTGCCTATAGAAAATCCAAGAAATTCATGATAGACAGCTTGTAATAAATGCAGCTTCTGCCCTCAGGGCAAAAACTGCATTCCCGGAAAAATCCAGTAAATTATTCTTTAGTTACATCAAATGGTTTTGATGAAGAATAAGATTCTCCATTCTTTGTTACAACAACAACTACATAGTGAGTTCCAGAAGAAAGATCATCAAGAACAGGTGTAAATGTATTAGCGTTTGCAGCAGCGACTGTTACATTTACATATTCTCCATTTTCTTCGATGTACCATTCATAGGAATCAAAACCGCTGGCTGCAATAAATGATCCGGTATACTCATCGTATTCAAGATTAATACTTTCTGTAACAGTATCGCTATCAATTTCTTCAAATTCTACATTGAAGCCGATGTTAGGATTCTTTACAAAATAGTGCTTGTGAACAAGATTGTGTTCATCGATATTGGTTTCTACAGTTTTCTTCTTAATATATCTTTTACTGTAAAGCTCATCGCAAACAGTCTGGAAAGCTGTATCCATCTGTGTCTTTCCATCTTCAGGCTTACTTGCAGAGTAAGAGCCGGTAATGCTCTCTCCATATTTAGTAAATTCAGAAAGTTCTGCATCTGCATCATCAGAGATATAGAATTCGATTGTATAGTTTATAACAATCTCTTCCTCTTCCTCTTCTTCACTGCCCTCTGGTACAAAAAGAATTGAAAGACCACCTAAAGCAGCTGATTTTACAGTAAATGAACTTTCTACATCCGAAATTGTAAATTCAACAGGATTTTCTGCCTCTACCAGATCTTTTGCTTCAGGGTCGTAATAGTAATTTTCGGTAATCTTTACAGAATTATTCTGATCTTCCATCTGGTCAAGCGCCCATTTTCCCTTAGAAACTAAAAGAGATTCTTCACTGTAAACAATTTCATATGTAAAGTTCTCATAAATTGTAAGATCAAAAGTTCCAGAATAATCAGAATCTACGGCTTTTCCTGTATATTTTGCTATTTCCTCGTCAGAAGGAATATCAAAGTAAACTTTTACAACATACTTTCCATCAATCAGCACAGGTTCGTCAGAGCCCTGATTGGTGCTTGGCATATATCCTTTCTGAAGTGCTTCCTGAATTATAACTTTGAGCCTTGAATCCACATCAGAAGCTTCGCTGGCTGACAGGGTAATTGTATCTGCCAAAGTATAGCCATCTTTATCTTCATTCTGATAGTAGCATTCAATTACATAGTCATATTTACCAGAAGAAGCAGTTACCGTCTGAGTAAGAAGACTGATTTCATTTCCGGTTTCAGAAACAGTAATTTTTGCATTAGAAGCAAAAGCGCTGGAATCAGAATTCAAAGCTGGGTGGGCAATAACTGTCTCCCCAGTTTTACAAATTATAAGTGCAAAGAAATAATAGCTTTCACCTTCTTCAATATTATATGCACCGGTTGAAAGGCGCAGAGAACCGTCTGTCAGGTTTTCAAGACTGCCGTTTGTTGTAAGATCATCTGCTCCTTCAGAAGAATAATAAGAAGCAACTACATTTGTTATGAAAGGCATAATTGCAGATGTTAATTCAGCAGCTGTCAAACTTGATTTTGCAAGGGTTAAAAGTTTTTTAGCATTTTCGGAAGTTGTCCTTACGGCATAAACTGTAATTGTAGTTACATCATCTGCGCTTACTTTATCAGTGGAGAATGTAAGAGTAAGAGGAATCTGCTGATCAGTAACCATTTTCATCTCAATATCCTGAGAATTGAATCCAGCATTAACAGTGAAAACTCCGCTGCTTCCCTTCATGATTGTCATAGAAGAAACTTCTTTCTTTCCATCAATAGTAACGGTGTATTCGCTTCTAATTATGGCTGTTGCCTTGATTTTTGCGCCTACAGGAAGGCCATCAAAAGCCAGTGTGTATGAATTTGCATTAAAAATATCTCCCTGAGGGCTGTCTACATAATCTGCGTCAGAAGACTCTTCAGAAGATTTATTTTTTTCAGAAAGAATAATGCTCTTAGTTTTATTGTAATCACCGGAAAGTTCTACGGAAATTACAATTTTAGGATCAGAAATATACTGGTCTAAATCGGATTCCGTACTTTCTTCATCAGAAGTTTTGCTATCTGTTCCAGAGATATCCTGTTCCTGTTCTTCAGATATTTCATCCTTTAGTATTGCTCTTGAAGCTGATGCTTTAGAGATAATTTTTTCCAGCTGGTCTCCTGAAAAAGTAAAACTAATGGAACCAGTTTTTTCACTCAGTCCAGAGCACGAAGTAAAAAGCATTACAAGTGCAAGACTAAAAAAAGCAAAAAATTTTCTCATATTATTCTCCCGTTATTGTAAAATTTAAAACATTACAGTTTTGTTATATTCCATTTTTTTATCTTTGTCTAGAAATATTTTTGATAATTAGACTAAATTTCGAGTTTTATAGTTTCAACTTCAACATTGGCTTACGGTCACTATCTCGTGGTTGCACAATCGCGCAGAACTGCGCTATGCGCTGCTTGTGGCTCGC
>JAILKG010000292.1 GCA_024693915.1 Treponema sp. | reverse complement strand
TACATGTACCCTCAGACAGGCCCTGTTACAACACAATCTGTTGGAGAAAACTTCCGTGTTCCGGTTTGTCTTGAGCTTTATATTTCTGATTACTTTGGACTTTATTCGGGAGTTGTACTTGGTCCTCAGGTTTGCAAGAACGAACCTGTTCTCCACTGCTACGACGGAACAGAAAAACAGCTTGCAACTCCGCTTTACCCGGGCATTTTTGGTATGATGGTAAAAACTCCGGACATCACAATTGGAAGAACAAAATACTCGCTTGTTCAGGATATTTCGTTTACAAATTACCAGGCCGCAGAAGGAACCGAAACACTTACATTCTTCGAAAAGCTTGCTTCAGGTCTTTCATTCTCAACCGGTGTAAAGGTTCGCCTGCCGTTCTAAAATCAGCTTTTGCTAAAAAAGAGCTCTTGAATATTTTTATCAACAAGATTGCACAAAGCCTGAAGTTCAATGCTTCGGGCTTTTGCTATATATTCGTAAGTGTGTTCCACATAAACAGGACAATTCGGATTTCCGCGCATAGGAACAGGTGCAAGGTATGGAGCATCTGTTTCGCATAAAAGTCGGTCTTCCGGAACATAATTCAAAAGTGCGTTCATTTCTTCTAACTTAGATTTTTTTGTATAGGTTACGCTTCCGCTAAAGCTTATGTACCAGCCGCGATCCAAAAAGGCTTTGGCTTCCTGTAAACCGTAGCTGTAACAGTGAATAATTCCCTTATCATAACCAGAGTTTTTTATGCAGTCCAATGTATCTTCAAAACCGTCGCGGCTGTGCACAATAATCGGAAGCTTCATTTTTTTTGCAAGGGCAAGCTGAGCTTCAAAAAGTTCGCGTTCCCCCTTGTAAGTTTTTTCATCAAAATCATCTTCTTTTCGGCCATCAACTCCACCCGGATTCCAGTGATGGTCAATTCCACATTCACCTACGGCAATTATTTTTCTATGAAGAATATCCTGATGTTCATCATTTTGAGCTTTAAGAATGCATTCTTCCAGAGTTTTCATGCTTTGTTCGCGGCTATGAATTGCACCAACATCGGGCCAGATTCCGGCACTAAAATACATAAAATTGCGCGCCTTCTCTGCAAGAACTGAATCTTTTATTCCGCAAATTGCACTTTCTACACTCGCCTGCCTAACCTGTAAATCATCAGCCCTGGTTCCAATATCAAGACCAAAAGCACAATCCCGTTCTGCCATTTTTTCAAGAATTTCTGTGCCGTTTAAACCGTAATCGCCTTCCGAAAGCAATCTGAAATGAAAATGAGTATCACTGAACATAATAAGATTATAATAGTTTTAAAGGTTCTTTGGGAAGTTAGGGCGGCTTTTAGAGCGGATAATTCAATCCTCTTTTGTTCTTTGACTTGAACTAAAAACAACAAGACATAAAACTGTAAGCAAAACTCCACAGGCACACGACTGATTAAACCTGTAGGAACTTGCAAGCTTGTAAACGTAAAGGGCAAGAGTATCGAATTTTGGAATAGCAAGCACAAGAGGAAGAGTTGCATCTCCAAGGCTTACTGCAAAGCTGTAGGCAAAACCCGAAATTATAAAACGCCTGCACGAAGGAAGATAAACGCGGATTATTGAATCAAGTCGGTTTTTAGAAAAAAGAAGGGCCGCCCTGTCTGTATCTTTAGAAATTGAATTAATTCCATTTTGAATCTGACGGTAGGCAATCGGCCAGTACAAAAACACTTGAAGGAGAATCAGAATCACAGGGTTTCCGCGGTGAAAAATCAAGGTTGCAAGCCACGAAATTACAACCGAAGAAACTGCCATTGGAACAAGAGGAATTGTCTGAAAAACAGGGTTTGCCTGCCTGCCGCTCAATTTTACAAACAAAGACCACGCAAAGCCAAAAAAGGCACATAAAAGGCCGGTAAGATAGCCAATCCAGATGGAATTAAAAAATGCCTTCCAGAAGTTTTGATTTTTGAACAACGATATAAATTGCGCAAAGGTAAAAAAATCAGTTCCGCCTTTTTTCTGCTGTAATCCCGAAATTAAAATGCTGAATGCAGGGGCCCAGAAAAAAAGCAGAATCAAAATTGAAATAAAAATGAATAACGAAATTTCAAAAAATCGTTGATGTTTTGTGTGGAATGGAGCGCAGCCAATGCCTGGTAAATCAATTCTTTGCTCAAATAAGCCTGCCTTACGAGACTTAGTTTTATGGGCTTTATATTCCATTCCGTAGCCGTTTTTTTGACTTTGACGAATTACAAAACTGTAGGCAAAAACAATTCCAAGCGCAAAAAGAGTTTCTATAATTGCATAGCCGGTGGCAGAGCGCAAAT
>JAILKG010000291.1 GCA_024693915.1 Treponema sp. | reverse complement strand
ATTTGCGCTGATACAGCAGCCTCCGCCAGAAATATTTATAAGTTTTGCACTGTATTCTTTTTCTCCAATGACTAATGATTTTTCTCCTTTTTCATCTTTCTTTATTTTTACAGAATTAAAGGAGCAGCTTTCCTGAACATTTTTTCTTTTGAAAGCTCTCTGGGTTTTAGTCATAAGCTGGTGGGTGTGGTTTACAATCATATAGACCTTGTCTCCCTGTTTTTGCCAGCGGATAAAGCGGGTTATAAAAGCATAGGGGAGACCTGTTTTTGAAATAAATGTAAAGGCAATTCTATCAAGCTCTTCCGGCTTGTATTTTGAGTCAATAAAACTTTCCGGTACCTCAATAGTAAGGTAATTTTTTTCGTTTTCAATAAGATTTGCAGTTACTGTGATGCTTCTTTTAAGAATAAGCTTAAGTTTTGTTTTTATCGGAATAGAATGGGTTGAAGAATAAACTACGGAGGTGGCAAAAATTCCATCCAGATCAAATTTTAAATGGAAAAGCAGATTAATGAGTTTTTGATTTCCGCTTTCTTTTAGGGAAATATAAGCATCCTTAAAAAAGTTATCCAGCTGATCAAAGGAATTTATGGAATACAGGATGTTTGGTATCTGGAATTTGCTGCACATAAAGGTGAGTATGTCTATGTATTCCGGATTTAGATTGTGTTTTTGAATCAGCTGAAGGCAGTCTTTCTTTTTTGTCGGTCTGTTTTTTTCTTTTTCCTGATATTCAGGGGATTCCAGTTTTTTCTTTCGAAGAATCTGCATGAATCTGATTCCAAGAAGAACAAAAGCGATGATGAGAACAATAAGAATTGCAAGATAAATTACAGGGTTCTGCCTGGAGGCTAATGGTGATTTACCGGCCTGAAAATTCAGATTCATAAGTCTCCCCCTAAGATTAAATATTTTCCAGGGTTTCTGCTATTGAAATCAGGCGGGGGCAAATTTCGTATTCTGCCAGGTCGCCAACAGTTACCGTATCATTATTTTTTAAGGCGTCTTCAAAATCTTTTAGAATAGGCTGGAAATCTGCAAAGAAAGCTGAAAATTCCATTCCGTTAATTTTGATTTCAGTAAAATCAGAAAAGAGGCTGGAAAGGGTTGCCACATGACAGAAATCTTCAATGCTGTCTGCCAGTACCTTGATTGCAGAATGTGCTTCCTTGTCACGGCCAGTCTGTAGTTCCAGAGGAACGCTTTCCATTTTTGCGCTTAAATCCCTGAAAAGTTCAGAAAGCCTCTTAAAGGATTCAAAAACAGCCTTTTTTGTAATCACAGAGAACTCAAATTTCTCTTTTCCGGAAAGTTCTTTCTGAGCAATTTCGTCAAAAATCTCTGCTGTAACTTTCTGCCCGTCTATCTGAATTCCGATTACTTCTGCTTCGTTTTCCTGACAGGTGAGTTCCAGGGATTTCAGAACATCTCCCACAGTTCTTTCATCTTCAAGAGAAACATCTATTTTTTCGTCATTTATATAAAATTCCATAAAAACTCCATTATGCTAAACTTTTAGTTAAATTATTATACAATATATAGCTGATTTTTGCAAAAAATATGGAATTGCTGGATTTTTTGCCAGTTTTTGCCATTATGTAAGCGGGAGTGAAGAATGCTTCTAGCGGTTACCGTTTCCCCGGTTTGCAAAATTCTGGATTGTTGACTGCTGGTTTTCAAGGCTGTTCAATGTTCCTTCCATCTGACCATATTTTGCCCTGAGTTCAGCTTCCTTTTCTTCCATCTGACCTTCAAGTCTTGTGATTCTCTGTTCGCTCTGTTTGATTTTTGAATCCAGACCTGCACTTTTTAAAGGCAGAATACCACCTGTCTGGACATAGGCTGTAAGCTGTTTATCCATAAGGTAGGCAATACCGGAATCTACAATAAGATCTCCGTCAGAATCATATCCGAAGAGATTTTTAATATCATTCAGATTTTTTTCAAGAGCTTCGTCCAGTTTTTTTTCGTCAATTTCAAGATAGCCCCGGAGTTTTGAAGGAGTATAGCCTGAATAATTACTTGCATTAGTAGCAATTCCAGCCTGGCTCAGCATTGTGATAACAGCTTCATCAGAATAGGGGTAGCGAGCCTGGGTTGAAGACTGAAGACTGGATTTTAAGCTTGTCAGGGAGGAATCTGAAACAAACATTCCAAGTTTTCCCTGATATTTTTCCTTTTCGCTGTCAGAAAGGTAATCCAGTTCATCTATAAGTTCCTGCTTATTCTGGGTAAGAATGTTTACTTCACTGATAGCCTGATTGTATTTTCCTACAAAATTAATGAGGGCGTCTTTTGCTGATTCAGTGTCAGGTTTTATAGAAATTGTGGCAGTTTTTTCAGTTTTATCGTGGAGATTTAATGTAACTTCTGGAACAACGTCATCTATATCGTTTGTGCTTCGCTTGATTGTAATTCCTTCGTATTTGATTACAGCGTCCTGGGCCTGGGTTACCGGGTGCTGGGGTACAAAGCCAAGATTTTCATCCGGAGAATAGGCTTCCATTGAGGAAAGATTAAGCTGGTAGCCTGTATTTCTGTTTCTTATGGCAAGACCGGTAAGGTTTTCATAATCAGAAGCTTTTAAATCTATTTCAATTTTTGGATTATCCTGATCAAATAATTTTGAAAGAGGAATTTCTACTTCTTTTCCGTTTTTTTGAATGGCAAATAAAACGCTTTTTGTAAGAATTTCTTCAAGAGCTTCTGCAGGAAGATCTGGAGTTTCCGGCAGCTGGGTGTCAAAAGGGGAGTTGAAAATAGTAATGTCCCTGAAACTTGCTGACCCTGCTTCAGGAATATCCGGTTTTAAGCTTTTTTTGTTCAATTCAATTGTTATGTCTTCAACAGGTTCTGCCTGAATGGTAAAAGAAATTCTTGCACCTGCTTTTTTTAAGGCACTTTCTGGAATGTTTACACTGAAGGCTCCTCTTGGAGGAACACTTACACTTTCTTCTTTTACTCTAATATTTTTTTCGGATAATTCAGGTATACCTTCCTGTTCAGGAAGGGCGGCATCACCTTTGTTTTGAATGCTTCTTACTTCATTTCTAGAAGTCAAAAAAGATGTAGTTTTAGGTTTTACTCTGATAATCATTCCGCTTGTTTCTGCGAAAGTTTTAGCATCATCTTCAAAAATCAGTTTGCTTTCTTCACCAGTTTTTAGGCCTTCAATTAGCAGTGTTTTTTTGCCTTTTGAAGCTCCTATTACCCTGGAAGAAATTAACCCGTTTCCCCGTCTGTTCAGGGCGGAAGAAAATTCGCTTAAGGAACCTCCTTTCCACCTCATGGTTACGCTTTTATCCTGAATTTTATATGTGTATGTTCCCTGGGGAACTTTAGTGTCTGCGTCAAGTTCGGAGGTTAAAAAACGGTCTGCCATTGCAGTCTGGAGTACGTCCACCTTAAAGCTTTCGTATTCTGCTCCACGGTTTGCAGTTGCCGTTATTGCAAATTCTTGAGTTGAATCTGTTACCTTGTTATTGAAAGGATTGTCAAAAGAGTAGAGGGTTTTTGCACTCTCTCTGAGAGAGGACATTTTTTTATTGACTTCACGCCAGGCGTCCTGTTCGTTTTTATACGTTTCAAGAGTTTTCTGTTCCCGTGTGAGGGGAATTCTCTCAATCTGCATAAGCTTATCAACAGTGCTGTTTGTATTATACTTGTCAGTAACACCTGGTATGTTAATTCCTGGCATAATGCTTCCGTTATGTTTTTAAAAGGCAGAGTATTTTATATCATTTCGTCAAAAAGAAGACCAATGGCTTTTCTTATTCGTACCTTCAAGTGCTGAATATCTTCTGACGGTATTTCTTTTATGACCTGATCTGTAGTAGGGTCTACAATTTTTACAATAACGCTGCCTAACTCATTGTTTACATTGAAGCGAAGTTTTGGACCCATTACCAGATCTGAAAGCTTCTGAAGATCCTGAGCTTCTGCCTTAATATCGGCTTCTGTCTTTACAATGTTTTCTGCTACTTCCTGTCCAGTCTGTGCAATTAAAATTTCATTCTGAGGACTGGATTTAGCAGAAACAGAACTAACTGAAAGTCCGTTCTGGTTTGCTACAGCATTTTTTTTATATGTAAGACCATCCGTGGTCATAGTCTGCCCTACTGTACTTACTGTATTCATAAGGCTTCCTCCTTGAAAAAAAAAAGAAAGGGAGAGGGGCGCACCCCTCCCAATCCACGAAAGAAAATTAAAAAGATGACATCCAGAAATCTCTTTAATTTTTTTACGATTTAATTCTAGCTTAACAATGCAAGAACGTTCTGGTTCTGTGAGTTAGCCTGTGCGAGCATTGCTGTACCAGACTGTGTGAGAATCTGGTTCTTTGTGAAATTAACCATTTCAGCAGCCATGTCTGTATCACGGATACGACTTTCTGCTGCCTGGGTATTTTCAGCAGCAATATTTACACCTTTTGCGGCCATCTCAAAGCGGTTCTGATAAGCACCGAGGTCTGCACGCTGTTTAGAAACAGTCTGCAATGCTGCGTCTACTGCACCGAGAGTTGCGTTAGCAGTTTCTGGGCTAGCAATAGAAACAGTTTCTTCTGTTCCCTGTGCACCTTTGAGTCCGAGAGCCTGTGCTGTCATCGTACCGATGAAAACGCGGGCATTCTGATCCATGTTTGCGCCAATCTGGAACTGCATTGCTCTGTCAGAAGTACTAGAGAAACTGCCTGTAAGCATATTCATTCCGTTGAACTGAGCCTGGCTAGCAATGCGGTCAACTTCAGCAACAAGCTGTGATACTTCTACCTGAATCTGCATTCTATCTTCATCGCTGTAGATTCCGTTTGCAGACTGTACTGCAAGTTCGCGTACACGCTGAAGAATATCTGTTGTTTCCTGAAGGTATCCTTCTGTTGTCTGAATGAAAGAAACACCATTTTCAATGTTTCTTGATGCCTGATTCAATCCACGAATCTGGCTACGCATTTTTTCTGATACTGCAAGTCCTGAAGCATCATCACCAGCGCGATTAATTCGTTCGCCGGAAGAGAGTTTTTCGATGTTTTTCATGAGCCCGTCATTAGAAATGCCGAGTACACGATCTGCATACAAAGAACTCATGTTGTGATTAATAATCATAGTTGTGCCCTCCATGTCATTATAGGAATACAGAACTTCATGTTCTGCATTTCTGCCTTTGAGCGGGTTGAAATAAGGATTGCGCCCCCCCATTTCAATTTCAGACCCTGACGGCAGAAATCGTAGGTCTAGCTTAAACCAATGAAAAGATATTGCAGCATCTCTTCTACTGGATTTAAACCTACCATTTCTGCCGTTTCAAAGAATGAAAGGCACTGTTTTCAAAGATCTCATATCCACGTCTGAAAGCGTGTGAATAATGTACAATTTTAAATGTTTGGTGATTTGCAGGGTAATGGAGTAGGGTAACACCGCACATTCTTGAATGAAACCAATTAAGGTTTCATTCAAGAATTATAGTACACTATCGAGGTAAATACAAGAGAATCTTAAATTATCTTGAAAATCCCTTAAAAATTAAGAAATAATTTCAAGATAATATCCTTGAGCATTTCGTAAAAACTGACCCGCAATGCTTGCAGATTCAGCCGTTTACAGAATCAGCTGCTTATCTCAACAAACTCAATACGTTCTGTGACTGTGAGTTTGCCTGTGCCAGCATTGCTGTTCCTGCCTGCTGAAGAACAGAATTCTTTGTAAATTCTACCATCTGAGAAGCCATATCAGTATCACGGATTCGTGATTCTGAAGCCTGAAGATTTTCGCTAGCGATGTTCAATCCCTTTACAGAGAATTCCATACGATTCTGGTAAGCACCAAGATCTGCACGCTGCTTGTTGATCTTCTTTAAGCCCTCGTCGATAATACCGATGGCGCGGTTGGCATCTTCCGGAGTTGAAAGAGAAATTTTCTCTTCGTTGCCGACTTCACGGATTCCAAGTGCCGTTGAAGACATTGTTCCGATGAATACCTGCATACGCTGATCCATGTTTGCTCCGATATGGAACCACATAGAAGCTGTAACAGTGTTTTCTCCTGTCGGACGAGCAAAGCGGCCGGTAAGCATATTCATACCGTTGAACTGTGCTGTACTTGCGATACGGTCAACTTCTGATACCAGTGCTGAGATTTCTACCTGAATCTGCATGCGGTCTTCGTCAGAATAAATTCCGTTTGAAGACTGTACTGCAAGTTCACGAATGCGCTGCATGATGTCAGTTGTTTCCTGAAGATAACCTTCTGTTGTCTGAATAAAACTGATACCGTTTGAAGCGTTCTGTGAAGCCTGATTCAAACCTCTGATCTGGCTGCGCATCTTTTCAGATACTGCAAGACCTGAAGCATCGTCTCCAGCGCGGTTGATTCTTTCGCCTGAAGAAAGCTTTTCCATGTCTTTGTTAAGACCCAGACCTGTGATACCGAGTTGACGGTTGGCATAG
>JAILKG010000268.1 GCA_024693915.1 Treponema sp. | reverse complement strand
ATTTGCGGCAGTTTTTTCAAAAATCTGTGCAACTTTTTCCAGACCTTCTTCTTTTGCAACTGCTGAAAAGTAGGTGTATTTGTTTCTGGCCTGCGATTCTCCTGCAAAAGCAGCCAGTAAATTCTTTTCAGTCTGAGTTCCAGAGTATTTGTTCATAGTTATTGTATCTCCTCTTATTCGCGTTACAGTTAAATATAATTCACAAAAATACATAATGCAAGAAAAAACTGATTAGAATTCTTCTTAATTATTGTTTGGAGTTGTTATTGTTCCCGGGTTCCGATTGTACCTATTGCTGCTGGCGAGGAGGAGGCAGGTGACGTGGAGACAATTTTCTCCTTCTGCTGGGCTTCAGCCTGGGCGATTACCTGCTTCATATACTGAATGACCTCTTGTAATGCCTCTTCAGGACTTACTCCGGCAGGCAGTCTTCCCGTCATCAGAGTTTCCGGCACATGAATACCATTTAGGTCTCCCCCAAAGCCTGCACAGATATAACCTGATTTTAAAGCTGCCTTATAGCGCTGGGGATTTTCCATCATGTCTCTGAGCTGGCTTTTCATCAGTTCAATCTGATTTCCTGCAATTATTTCCATATAAATCAATATAGCGCACTTTTTTGCTTTTGCAAGAAAAATGAAAAGATATAAAAAAAAGCTATAGCAAGATAATATATAGAAAAAAACTCTTGCAAATTCTTGTCATTTGAATTATCATAGCGTTACTATTTATAATAACATTTTAATGGGGCAGAAATATGTCTAACGAAAAAATCCCTTATAAAATCTATCTTTCAGAAAATGAACTTCCTGCTTCATGGTACAACGTTCGCGCTGACATGAAGAATAAACCGGCGCCGCTTTTGAATCCGGTAACCCACAAGCCAATGACTTTTGAAGAATTGCAGCCAGTTTTCTGCGATGAACTTATAAAGCAGGAATTGAACGACAGCGATCGTGAAATTCCTATTCCTCAGGAAATCCGTGAATTCTACAAAATGTACCGCCCGGCGCCTCTGGTTCGCGCTTATTGTCTGGAAAAGAAATTGCAGACTCCCGCAAAAATTTACTATAAATTTGAAGGAAACAACACCAGCGGAAGCCACAAGCTGAATTCCGCAATTGCTCAGGCTTATTACGCAAAACAGCAGGGCTTAAAGGGTGTAACAACTGAAACTGGCGCCGGTCAGTGGGGAACAGCTCTTTCAATGGCTTGTTCTTACTTTGGACTGGACTGTCAGGTATACATGGTAAAAGTTTCCTATGAACAAAAGCCATTCCGCCGGGAAGTAATCCGTACTTACGGCGCAAAAATCACTCCTTCTCCTTCTGATACAACAGAAGTTGGAAGAAAAATTCTGGCAGAATTCCCGGAAACTGGAGGAAGCCTTGGCTGTGCAATTTCTGAAGCTGTAGAAGCCGCAAAAAAACAGCCGGGTTACCGCTATGTTCTTGGAAGCGTTCTGAATCAGGTTCTGCTTCATCAGACTGTAATCGGTCTTGAAACCATAACTGCAATGGACAAATATGGAATCAAGCCGGATATTATTATTGGTTGTGCAGGGGGCGGTTCAAATCTGGGCGGACTTATTGCTCCATTCATGGGAAGAAAGTTACGGGGAGAAGCAGATTATCGCTTTATTGCAGTTGAGCCTGCAAGCTGCCCAAGTCTTACCCGTGGAAAATTTGTCTATGACTTCTGTGATACAGGCCACGTTTGTCCTCTTTCAAAAATGTACACTCTGGGTTCTGAGTTTATGCCTTCTCCAAATCATGCCGGCGGTTTACGTTATCACGGAATGAATTCTGTGCTTTCTCAGCTTTACGATGATAAACTTATGGAAGCCCGTTCAGTTGAGCAGACAGAAGTTTTCCGAGCTGCACAGGAATTTGCAAGGGTAGAGGGAATCCTTCCTGCTCCAGAAAGCAGTCACGCAATCAAGGTTGCAATGGATGAAGCCTTGAAGTGCAAGGAAACAGGCGAAGAAAAGACAATTCTTTTTGGACTTACCGGAACCGGTTACTTTGACATGTACGCTTACAAGGCTTTTAACGACGGAACAATGACAGATTATATCCCAACAGAAGAGGATATTAACAAAGGTCTGGCGGGAGTTCCTCGCTTTCCTTGCAACGAAATCTAAAAGTTTATAAATTTACTGGCAGGGGCGGGGCACAGCGCCTCCTTCTGCCAGAAATCTGCATAAATCTGACAAAAATCTCTTGTGGTCAAATTTTCTTCTATATGATATAATTATAAATACTTATTTGAGAGTTATTCAATGAAAAAAGAAGAAAACGAATTCCACATTCACAGAAAAACAATCTCAACTCTTTCTGCTTCATTATGTTTCCTCTTGCTTTCTATCTTCTACATCTTTTATATTTATCATGACTTATCATCAGAAATGGAAAGATATTCCTATATTGCCAAATCTGAAGCTGAGCATATTGCCACAACAATTGACTGTGTAATGGCAAGAACAAACACGCTTAAAGCACTGATTCAGGATCACAATGGGGATACTTCATTTTTTAATAAAACTGCTAAAGATATTTATGATTCCATTATTGAAGAAACAGGTATAACTCCTAAAAATTTTGCCCTTGCCCCAGATGGAATTGTTTCAGATGTCTATCCAATGGAAGGAAATGAGCGCTTTTTAGGTTTCAATTTTCTGAATCCTGATATGCCGGGAAATGCAGATGCTATTAAAGCCTATGAAGATAGAACTACCCGGCTTACAAATCCTTTTGACCTCTATCAGGGCGGTCTAGGAATGGGTGGTCGCTCTCCGGTTATCATCAGAAGTGGCAATGAAACAAAGTTGTGGGGGCTTGTAACTGTTACAATTGATTACGAAAATTTAATTCAGGTTTTATGTCTTAACAAACTTAACCGCATGGGTGTAAATTATACTCTTTCCTATGTCGATGATGCTGGAGAAAAACATTTAATACATTCCAACGGGCAGATAGACTCTGCTGCGCAAAAATATCGCTTTGAAGTCAGAAATCTGACCTGGGAACTTTCGGTTTCTCCTTCAAAAGGCTGGATTTCCTTCTGGCACATGCTCTTATCAATTTTTGTTATTCTTTTGATTTCTGCTTTTGTTGGAATTTTTACAAGTATTATGCTACAGCTTAGGGAAAAGAATTTAATCCTTATTCATGTTTCAAACACTGATATTCTCACAGGAAATCTTAACCGCAGAGCTTATGAAAATGCTTTAACTGAATTGTCAAAAGAACCACTGGCAGAAGATTTTGTGTATGTTTCTGCGGATTTGAACGGCTTAAAGCAGATTAATGACAGCAGGGGGCATCTGGCTGGTGATAAGCTGATTATTGGAGCAGGAGACTGCATGACGAAGGTTTTTGGTGATTATGGAAAAATTTACCGAATCGGTGGAGATGAATTTGTAGCTCTTATTCATACCGGTCAACAATCCCTTGACCAGCTTATGGAGAAACTTCATACACTTGCAGAAAACTGGCGTTTAAGCAGTCTGGATGAACTGTCAATGTCTGTAGGTCACGCTTCCTGCAAAGAGTTTCCCAATGCCAGCATGAAAGAACTGATAAAAACTGCTGATGAGCGAATGTACTCGGCAAAGAATGCCTATTATCAGTCTAAAGGGATGGACAGACGCCGCCATTAGCCGCCTTTGTTTTTTTTGGATTTTTTTTGTGATATAATTTACTTCAAAATGAATATTTACGTAGATTTTGATGACTGTCTGTGCGAAACTGCCCGTTATTTTTCTCTTTTAGTTCGTAAACTTTACAATATTGATGTTCCCTATGAAAAAATCCGCTATTTTAATTTGCAGAAGTCCTTTTCTTTAACGGAAGAAGAATACGATCATCTGATGATTGAGGGGCACAAGCCTGAGGTGCTTTTATCCTATGAAGAAACTCCCGGCGCCGTAAAAACCTTAAACAGCTGGCTGGATAAGGGCTACGATGTAAAAATCATTACCGGTCGTCCAGTCAGCACTTTTGATGTTTCCCGGGAATGGCTTAACCAGCATGGTCTTGACCGCCTGCCTTTATACAGTCTGAACAAATACGGCCGGGACAATTTCTTAAAGGGGTCTACTTTCAATCTGCAACTGGATGATTACTACAAAATGCATTTTGATTATGCCGTAGAGGATTCTCCCCACGCTTTTAAGTTTTTTGACCATCTTCCGGCCCTCAAGGTGCTGGTGTTTGACCGCCCCTGGAATCAGGACTGCACTTTTCCAAACCAGAATTACATAAGGTGCCACGGCTGGCAGGCAATCGATGCAGAATTTTAGTTTTCTTTACGTTTTTCAAGTTTTTTTTCAACTAAACCGGTAGCTACTGTTATTGCAAAAGTAATTATCATGTCGGGAATTGTGCAGCCGGTAATTAAATCTGTCAGCATCAAAAGTCTGTAGGCGGCAAAACCTGCAATCCAGATTATAAGTCTTGAAAGTGCAAACTTTTTTTCAGAAAAATCTCTTTTCAGAATGAAAAAGTCTGCAAGAAGAATTGCAATCATCGGAGCAAAAATTGAACCAATCAGATAAAGAAAGTTTGTGATGTTGTCCATTGGAAAACAAACTGCTGCCACTGTACCGATTACTGTAACGATAATTGCAGTAATTTTTTCCGGAACTTTTTCAAAAATGGTCTTAAAGGAAATTGCGGCACTCCAGGCATCAAGGAAAGTTGTTGTAACTGTAGATAAAATTATGATTACCAGGGCAATTTTTCCAAGTCCGGCCGCGGCCATAATTTTTGCAATGTCGCTTTCAGCCGTAAAAATTGCAAGACCCATTCCGATTATGTACATCCAGCAGGAAACAAAAAAGTAGGTCAGGCTTGAAGCAAAAGTTGCGGCAAATGGTTTTTCGGCTTCTTTTGTGTAATCGCTGATTAAAGGAAGCCAGGAAAGAGGCATTGCGACGGCAAGCTCAATGGCCTGGCCAAAAGAAAGGACTTCAAAAGTTTCGGAAGAAAGAGAACTTTTTTGGCCAAAAAACACTACCTTGCACATTACAATTGTAAGTACAAAAAGTGCAATCATAACTCCAAAAGAAAATTTACCGATATTTGTAATTCCCGCAAGAACCCAGAGAATTATTAAAAGTCCGGTAATTACAGCCCAGATCCATTTTTTTGTGGAAAAAATTTCGTTTAAGGAAAGGGAAGCATCGTAAATCATTATGCCAGTCCAGCCCACGAGTTGAATTACATTGAAAAGGGCAAAAATTTTTGCACCGATTTTTCCAAAGCTGATTGCAGTTGAATCCATGGCGGATTTTTTTGAAAGTGCTCCTATGTAGCCTGCAAAAAACAAAAGTCCGCAGCCGATTACATGTCCAATTAAGATTGCAAGGCTTCCCTTTGTAAAACCAAGAGGGGCAAAATAGGTTCCCGTAAGAATTTCTGCAATTGAAACTCCTGCGCCAAACCATATGACAGAATTTGAAAGAATACCTGTTCCTTTTTTTGTACTTTTTATTTCATTATTTTCCATATGAGATTTTCCTTATAATAATTTATTTTGTGTAATTGTTTTATTCGCTGGAAAGCTCCTCATGGGGCTATTTTATATTCCAGTTGTGGGCAAGGGGACCTGAACCTTTTCCTAAGTCCAGCATTGCTCCTAAGGCACCGCTTATATAGTCCTTTGCATTTTTTACAGATTCTGCAAGTGAAAAGCCTTTTGCAAGATTTGAAGCGATTGCCGAAGAAAGAGTGCAGCCGGTTCCGTGGGTGTTAGGATTGTTTATTTTCTTTCCATAAAACCAGATGCCTTCCTCGCTTTTGCCGTCTTCATTTCCCGGATACAGAAAATCGTTTGCATCGTTCAAACTGTGTCCGCCCTTAAGCAAAACTGCACAGCCGTAATCTTCATTGATTTTTTTTGCGGCTTTTTCCATATCTTTTTCACTTGTGATTTTTCTTCCAGACAAAACTTCCGCTTCCGGAATGTTTGGAGTAATTACAGTAGCTAAAGGAAGAAGTTCTTTTTTAAGACTTTCAATGGCTTCATCGCTTATGAGTTTTGCTCCGCTGGTTGCGACCATTACAGGATCTACAACAATGTTTTTTAAGCAATACTCTTTAATTGAATCGGAAATTACTTTAATAAGTGGAGTAGATGAAACCATTCCGGTTTTTACTGCATCCGGAAAAATATCTGTTACTACAGCCTTAATCTCTTCTTTAAGGAATTCAGGCTCCACTTCCATAATTGCGGTAACGCCGGTGGTATTCTGTGCCGTCAAAGCCGTGATTGCGCTCATGGCGAAAACGCCATTGCAGGTCATGGTTTTGATGTCAGCTTGAATTCCGGCGCCTCCGCTTGAATCGCTTCCTGCGATTGTCAATGCGGTTTTCATAAAATACCTCTTTTCAGCTTTACTTATGAGTATTAAATCTTCAGGCGGTGCCCTCAAGAAGATTTATATTTTTAACCCGGTTTTGGACAATTTAAGTTATAAAGTTAAATTACTCAAAGTCAGGGCTTTTATCCGAAGAAATACTTTTCAGCTTCTTCGTAATTTTTGCAATAAACAGTGCTGTTTTTCTTAATCTCTTCGCTGTCAGACTGGGATGCCTGGTCATAAATTCCGCAGGTTTTTAAGCCTGCCTTAAAAGCAGTCCTTATGGAGTAAAGGGCGTCTTCAAAAACCCAGGTTTCTTCTTCTTTACTATCAAGAGCCCGACAAACTGAATAAAATGCCTTTGGATTTGCCTTTGTAAGACCCATTTCGCTGGTCGTAAAAATAAAATCAAAGTATTTTTCTGCATCCAGGCGTTTCAGGGCAGGCAAAAAAAGCTCTCTGTCTGTATTTGTGCAGAGGGCAATTTTTGTCCCGGATTTTTTCAGCTTAGAAAGAAATTCTTCTGCTCCATCTTTAAACTGGATTTCTTCTGCGTATGTTTTTATAAGAACAGAATCGATTCCCTTAAAAATCTCCTCATCAGAAAAAGTTAAGCAGTAGCGCTTTCTAAGGTAGTCGGCTCCTTCCTTCATACTCATGGAAAGAAGTTTTTCTCCCAGTTTTTCTTCTGGCTCCAGTCCAAGAGATGAAATGTAGCGTTCCCCACAGGTCATCCACATAGGCATGGAATCCAGAATAGTTCCGTCCAGATCAAAAATGGCAGCAGTAATTTTTTTCATTTTTCTTCCATAAATTAATTTATAATTTCCCGGGTTTTT
>JAILKG010000242.1 GCA_024693915.1 Treponema sp. | reverse complement strand
AAAAGTTTGCGGTGGTTGAGGTTCTCGTCCGAAGGCGCGAAGCAACCACCAGATATAGTGTAAATGGTCATTACTTCGCTTCGCTCCGTGCGCAAGCGGGCGACAGGCTCAATGACCGCAGTCACTAAACTTATTAGACAGCCCCCATGACCCTGAAAATAAAAAAATTAATGCAGAAAATCTTCCTGTTATAGGCCGTAAGCAGGTCTAAAAAATGCAGAAGACAGGCGGCCATTTTTTACTGCATGAAATCTTCCAGTTTTACACCGTCTCCGTCCTGAACATCCCGGCAGAGTCTTTTTCCCAAAAGCAGATTCAAAAATTCTGGAGAAATACCTAGTTCCAGAACTTTTTCTGTGCGAAGGGGGGCAAGATCTCCCGATTCAAGGATTTTTCCGGCAGGAAGATTTTTCATATAATGAAGGGAACGGTTGGTTCGGCCGTAGTTTTCTTTTTCGCTTGGGGCAAGTTTTTTAATTCCGCTTCCAAGGGCCGCTTGAATTTTTTCCATAGGATAACTTTCGCAAAGCTGACTGAACATTTCCTTCTGGCCCCTCTCCTTGCCATAGCGCTTTAAGAGAGCTTCTGTCTGACCGACAGCGTGAACCATGAGGGCAAACTGCTCCCCTTCCAGAGCAACAGGATCGTCCAGTCCGCTGGTTTTGCGGCTTAAAGTTATGTGCTTTTCTATCATTTTTCCGCCGCACAAAACAGAAAGAACAGGCACAAGCACAGGATCCAGACTGTGATCGCTTAAGCCACAGGGAAGGCCAAAAATTGAAGAAAGATTTTCAATCAGGCGAAGATTATATTCACTTTCTGGAGCAGGATAACTGGTTATGCAGTGAAGAAGTGTCAGGTCAGAATTTTCAGTCAAGGAATCTAAAGACAGTATATTCACAGCCTTTTCTATATCAGTCAGCGTGGAAACACCGGAAGAAAGAATTACAGGTACATTTTTTTTACCTGAGAGAAAAAGATTTTTTCTATAATCAGCAAGAGCATTAAGCAGAGGATAGTGGTTCAGTTCAGGACTTGCTATTTTTACAGCATAGGGAGAAAGTTCTAAAAGTTCAGAAAGAGAGCGTAGACCAAAAGGAGAACAGATAAACTTTACACCTTTTTTTTCGCTGTAATCCCTGAGCTTTTCGTAAAAAGAAAAAGGGCACTCCAGGGCCTTAAAACGGTCATACAAGGGGATATTTCCAGTTGGAAGTTTTACAAAACCTGTTTTTGGATGTAAAATTTCTTCTGCATAAACCCACTGAAATTTTACGGCATCTGCACCTGCATCGCAGGCACAGTCAACCAGAGCTTTTGCCTTATCAAGACTTCCCTGGTGACTGGTTCCGATTTCTGCAATTATAAAAGCCATTAATTGTTTCGTCCTCTTGCAGTAATAGCCTTGTAACGGTTTGAAAAAATCTGCAGAGCAGAATCAGGAAGATAACCATTATCAAAAGAATACCAGATACCGCTTGAAGTTATAGTACGGCCTTTTACCTCAAGAATATCATTTTTACGACAGGAACCGGTCACTTCGCTGTTCCAGTCTGGAACCTGGCGGTAAGCAACATAGGGATCGCTTACAAGAGCCCAGAAAACATCAGGATTCAGTGAATGAGGCTCACTTTCGTCAAAATAAATGGTCTTATCTTTTTTGCAGGCAAAAAAAAGCAAAGAAAAGAAGAAAAAAAGGAAAAGCTTTTTCATAATTTTTATAAAAAATCCATGTGATTCCAGAAGATTTCAAGAATCTTAAAAAAAAATGAAGAATCACTTTTATTTTTTACTTTGCCTCCTTATTTTTAAGGAATTCCAGAACATCAGGATAAATCTTTAAGTCTGAATCAACAAAAGACAAATCTTTTATTTCTTCAGGAAAAACCCATTTGTATTCAGTATGTTCGGTTAGAACAAAAGGTTTTTCAATTCCATCGTGTTCAAGAGTAACCAGATAGGCTTCAAGACTGCATTCCTTATTCTTGTGAACAAAAGTGTTTTCCGTAATTTTTTCGCCCACATGAGCTTTTACTGAAAATTCCTCCATCATTTCACGAACAATGGCCTGAGAAGGACTTTCCTCCCCGTCAATTTTTCCTCCTGGAAATTCCCAGCGGTTTCCCATGTCACCAACAGGATTTCTGTGAGCAATTAAAACTTTTTTTCCATCAAAAATAATACAAGCTACTGAACGACTCATTTTCAAATCTCATTCTAATAAAATTATAGAAACAAAACACCAGGCACAATAAAATGAATTATGCCGGCAGCAAGACAAAAGATACCGACGAACTTGCGGCTTTCCACAAGGATAAACTCCAGAGTGCTGTTCATTTCAAGAGAAACTGTTGACCTAAGCTGAAAATACATAATCAGAACAGAAGCACCGCCCACAAAGCCGGCAAGAGCAGGAATAAAATCTCCCAAAAAGGCTATTCCGCTTACAGCAGAAAGAAGTTTTATGATAGCCGTAAAAATTGAAAGGCAGCCTAAAACAAGGTAAAACATTTCATCATCAGTATAAGAGCCCTTTCCAAAAAACTTTTTGAAGAGGGATATTTTCGTAGCAGAAGTATTATCAGACTTTTCGTCATCCTCAAGAACTGTTAAATCATCGGAAAGAGATTTTTCTTTATCATTAAAAAACAAAACCAGTCCCACAAGAATATTCAACAAAACTGAAAGAAAATAAAATTGAAGCATAGACCCTCTTTTTTTTTACCGCTTTCTGATATATTCAGAAAACTCTTTTGACTCAAATTCAGATTCAGCAAATGCAGTGACTTTTATTATATCATAATCATTAAATTTTGTCCTTACAAAGAGTTCTGAACCGGTAAAAACTTCCTGAATTTCACTTTTATTCTGAACCAGGCCAGAATTATCGTAAGCATAAAAAGTAACCTTAAATGGAATCTGTCTTTGACCTTCAGAAGTTAAAGACTGGCCATCTATGTCAGCACCAGACTGAGAAAGGCTTTTTCTTTTATTATTTTTTGATGAAGTTTGTTTTACTTCTTCCATTTTAAGACTCACATAAACAGTATCATCAAAGGAAAAAGCTTCCAGCTGACATTCACTGCCTAAAAATTTATCTGAAGCATGACCATTGATAAAAGAAAAAATCCAGATAAAGGCGGCAAAAATAAAAATGGAAAGAAAAAGAAATTTATTCTGGCGGTTGGAAACAAGAACCCTTAAAAGACCTTTTTGGGGATTCATTTTTCCCTCGTAATAATCCCTTACAATTTGAGGAGCATTTTTTAATCTTTCTTCCCGATTGTAGTAAAAATGAAAGGAATTCTGGTCGGATGCATCCTTCTGGTCTGAATAAGATTCCTGAATATTCTTAAAATCCATAAGCCTTACTGTCTTATTTTTGACTCTACAAGCTGGTCAGTTCTCCACCAGACAACCCGAGTTTTTTCCTTATCAGCAAGAAGAGCAGAAATAATCCCCTCTTTTGAAAGGGAAAATGAATAGTACATAACCTGATTGTGGTCTACAAGAAATTCTCTTTTTAAGAAATTCTGAGTTCCCGGCTGAATCATTTCAACTGAAAAACCTTTTTCTGTGGTTATAAGAAAGAAAAACCAGTTGTTGCGGGTAACTCCGATAAAATCGTAAGGTAAAGAATAGGAAATTTTACTGAAATCGTTTGTAACGGAAACTTCAAAAGGAGGAATATTTA
>JAILKG010000206.1 GCA_024693915.1 Treponema sp. | reverse complement strand
GACCCGCGGATGGTTCTACACACTTACAATTCTTGCAAGCCACCTTTTTGATAAGCCTGCATTCCAGAATTGTGTTGTAAACGGACTGGTTCTCGCTTCTGACGGACGCAAAATGAGTAAATCTCTCAGGAACTACACTGACCCTGTTGAAGTAATCAATAAATTTGGTTCAGATGCTCTCCGTCTTTTCCTCATCCATTCATCGGTTGTAAAGGCAGATGACCTTCGCTATTCCGATGACGGTGTTAGAGATGTAATTAAAAATATCATTCTTCCTCTCTGGAACAGTTACAGCTTCTATGTAACATACGCAAATATCGACGGAGTACAGCCGGACGGTCATCTTTTTAACAATAAACTTCCTTCAAATCCTCTGGATGCATGGCTTTTGTCTATTACCCAGCGTCTTGTAAAGGATGTTACAAAAGGTCTTGATGATTATGATTTAAGCGGTGCTGTAGATCCAATCGTTTCCTTCATCGATGAACTTAACAACTGGTATATCCGCCGAAGCCGCCGCCGTTTCTGGAAGAGCGAAAACGATTCTGACAAAAAAGAAGCTTACGAAGCACTTTATATTGCTTTAAAAACATTCAGTCAGGTTGCATGTCCATTTGTTCCTTTCATTACTGAAGAAATCTGGCAGAATCTAAAAACTGCTTCAGACAAGGAATCTGTTCACCTTACAGATTATCCTCTTTGCAATGAAAAATTGTTGAATGAAGAACTTGAGTTCAAAATGGCAACAGTTCAGAAAGCTGTTTCAATGGGTCGTTCTTTGAGAAATACTTTCAATCTTAAGAACCGCCAGCCTCTCTCTTCTGTAGCTCTTGTTACAAGAAATGAAAACGAAAAACGAGTTCTTGCAGAAATGGAAGATTCAATCCGTGAAGAATTGAATGTTAAAAAGGTTGAATTTCATGACAGGGAAGACGAACTTGTTGAATATAAGGCTAAGGCTAACTTCAAGGTACTTGGAAAAGAACTTGGTCCAAAGATGAAGGCTGCCGCTGCTATTATTCAAACTCTTACAAGCGAACAGATTCAGTCTATTCTTGATGGTCGCGCACTTACAATCGATGTAGATGGAAGCAGCGTTGAACTTAATGAAGAAAAGGTAATCGTAGAACGCTTTGAAAAGGACGATCTTAAGGTTCTTAATGAGGGAACTCTTACTGTTGGTCTTGATTCAAAAATCACAGATGAACTTAAGAAAGAAGGATATGTTCGTGATCTGGTTCGCGGTATTCAGAATCTCAGAAAAGAAAGCGGTTTGAATGTTACAGACCGAATCAATCTTAAGGTTTCTGGTGATGAAGAATTAAAAGCAGCTTTCAACATGTTCGAAAAATTCGTAACAGGGGAAGTTCTTGCTTCTTCAGCATCTTTCCTTGATTCAATTTCTAACGGAAGTGAAGTTGAATCTGAAGATAAAAAATGGAGCATTGCTATTGAAAAAGCTTAAGCTTTATAAGAAAGGGGTCTTAAAAGCCTCTTTCTTTTTGAATATCATCTCTTTTCTACTTTTCTCTTTTTTTGCAGTTATTTTTCCTTCATGTAAAAGTTCTGCAGTTCAGGAAGTTTATGTAGATCCTATAGAACTTCTGGATAATGAATCATCTTTCTTTTTATCCATTCCATATTCTGCAGATCCTTCCCTGATGACAAGAATTATTGAATCTAATATTTCTTCTATAAGTCATGAAAATGCAGTTAATGCGGCTAAAAGAGTGGGCGTAGTTTATGCAGGATTTTTAAAAAGCAGAAAAAGTATGGAAGTTCAGCTGGCTGGAGATGTAGATTTTCCAAAAATGATTCAGGGAAAAGTCTTTACAAGAAAAAACGGCTGGCTTGAAAGCACAATGGATTTAAAATTAAAAGACGAGAATCCTGTAAAATATTCAATCTGGTCTCAGAATGATCTGGATATAAGTCTTCCTTCTGATAAAATTATTCTTTTGGGCAGGGATACTAAGGGAATGCTTGAAAGATATCATTCAAAATATTTTGATATCAATCTTGAATCAGAAAAAAAACTGATTGCTCCAGTAAAAGAATACCTTTCTTATTCTGAATCTGATAAAGCGGCAGAAATTAAGTTTTATGCCACCAGGCCTCAGTCTTTTCTTACAATGCTTACAGGTGCAAATCTTACACTAAAGCTTTTGTATGTGCGGGGGAGCATGAGATTAGATCCAAAACTTGACAAACAGTATCTGATGGATCTTGAGTTTGAATTTAAGGATTCAAGAACTGTTCCTGCTGCAAGGGGTGTTCTTTCTGTTGCTTTTGGACTTACTGATTCAGATGTTACACAGGAAACTCCATGGCATTTAACAATTTCAAATATAAAAATAAACAAGGAGCAGTTATACAAACTGCTATCACTGATATAAAAATTAGAAAGTTGCAAAAGAGTTTTTTTAATAAAAGATAGGCCCGTAAGAGGCTTTTCAAAGGAGGAATTTATGGATGAAAAAATCATTTTAAAGGCTGAGGATTTGGATGGTTATCTTACTGATGACGATATGAAAGAACTTAATTGTCTTGATTCAATGTTCAAAGAGACAATGAAGTACTTTGAGCCAAAGAATGAAGAAAAAATCATTGAAGGCTATGATAAAATGGGCCATGAAATGCAGAAAATTTGTTCTGCTCACCCAAATATTAAAGTTTACTCCTTTGAAACAGAAGAGGGGGCCCATGCAGAAGCAAGTCGTGTAATTTCAAAACTTCGGGACATAAAGACTTCTCATCAGGAATTTATGTATTATAGCCAGAGAGCCTACGAAATGCTTTTTAGAATGGCTTATACAGATAAGCATTCTGATAAAAAAGGGCACATTGTAGTTCAGACTCCTGTAAACTTTCCTGTTCAGAACTATGCTGTACATAAAATTCCAGATATAGATCATAAAATCGAGAATACTGTTATGTGTGTAATGCTTCGGGGAGCTCTTCTTCCAAGCATGATCGTTTCCAAAGAAATTGAAGAATATTCTTCTCACGGATACATCACTCCATTTGCTCTTTTTAAGATCAGCCGCAATGACAAGAAAAATGAATCTGATATGGAATATATCCTGGACTTAAAAAAATCTTTCTTCAATCTTGAAGCCCTTAATGGAAAAGATTTGATTTTTGCAGATCCGATGAATGCAACAGGAGGCTCCCTTGTAACTGTTGTAAAATACCTTCAGGCTCAGGGTGTTAAACCAAAATCAATTTCTTTTTTTAATACAATTTCAACTTTGAAAGGAGCAATTCGGGTAACTCGTGCTCTGGAAAACTGTACCTGCTATACTCTCTGGCTTGATCCTGTTATGAACGAAAAAGCCTACATAATGCCTGGCCTTGGTGATGCAGGAGACAGATTAAACGGTACTGATACCCACGAGCATCCAAGAAATATTATGCAGTTGATTGCTGATTATGGACATAACATTACATGTCTTTACAGAAACCAGCTCTTCGAAATTGAAAAAACTGTTCTGGGCTAAAAAAAATGATTTTTCCTGAAAAGAAAGACAAGGGCTTTATGAAAAAAAGTATCTCCTTCATTTCATTTTCTGCATCCGTTTTTTTTATTTTCTCTATTTTGTTAAGCTCATGTGCAAGTTCAATTCATATGCCTGTTCCTGGTGAGAATTCTGCCAGAAAAAACAGTATTTACAATGAATATATGTCAATTGCAGATGCCTACAGCGATCTTGGGAAATATGATAAAGCCAGTCTTTTTTACGAACAGGCTATGAAGAACAAAAAACTTTACTGGACGGCTTCATACAAGCTTGCAAGAAGTTATGCAATGAACAAGCAGTATGAAAAGTCCATTTCAGTTTACAAAAATCTGATAAAGAGAGATCCTGAAAATATCAGCTTAAAAATGTCTTATGCATATGTTCTTTCCATGAGCGGTGAACTTGAAAAAGCAAGTCAGGAATATAAAGTTCTTGTGGAAGCAAATCCAGAGAACCAGGATCTTCTTTCTAATTACATCATAATTCTTTTTGCTATGGAAGATTACCAGAATGCCGAAGAAAAAGTGAATGTACTGAAAGATATTTTTAAGGAAAATAAAAATATTGCTTCATTTGAAAAAAAACTTGAAGAGCATAAGAAAAAACTGGAGGATGAAAGTTCTGCTTCCTCTGAAAAAGAATCTTCTGCCACTGCTTCATCTTCATCTTAAAAAGATCGAAGAAAAAAGGAAAGCCAAAAATTTTTTTATCTTTTTTCTAATGATGCTTAAAAAAAATAAGGCCGTCAGGTATGAAGTAGAACTTCAATGACGGCTTTGTTTTTTTATTAGAAAATTAATCCTGATTTCTTAAAAATTCTCTGTATTTTTCAATATCAACGTGGAAAGCAGTAATCTGACTTTCTCCGTCATCAAAAGAATGCTTTAGTGCTTCTTCGGCTTCTTTTATCATCCGTCCTTCAGAAACAATTCTGATTGATCGACTGGAAATTCCAATTCCGCATTTCAGTTCTTCAAGCTGATGTTCTTTTAATACTAAAAAAATCTTAGAAAGAAGACTTTGAGAATAGTTTTCAGCTTCTTCTATGCTTGTATTTTTCTTGATAAGGGCAAATCCATCATCAAAAAAGTTAAAGACGAGGTTTCTGAATGGTACCTCAGAAAGAATAAGACTTGAAATCTTTTTTCCTGCTTCGCTGGAATAATCAAGCCCCTGAATTCTTGCAATAATTAAAGATACATCCTGTTCCTCTGATGCAGAACGAACAATTTCACTTTCAAGTCTGCTTTCAAGCTGATTTCTATTGCTAAAGCCGGTTTTAGATGAAAATAAATCGGCAGCTTCATTTGGAGTTCCTTCGCTGACTGAATCAAAGGCGGAAAGGGGAGTTGAAGGAACCTGATAGTTTTCTTCAGAACTGCCTGACTCTTTAAGTGAAGACTGACTGTCAGCTTCATTAGTTGAACTTTCTGAAGGCTTTTTATTTTCAGAAGTATTTTCTGGATTTTCCTTAATTTCAGGAGCTTCAGACTTGTCCGTTTCTTTACTGTCTCTTTCAGACTCATTTTTCAGAGCTCCAGAATCAAATGTATAACCTTCTTTTTCTTTTGAATCTGAAAAGAAATGCAGGTCTGATGACTGGTCTTTTATTTCAGAAGGGCTTTGACTTTCATCTTCATATTTTTTTTCTTCAATCAGTTTAAAATCTTCTTCTCTTTCTTCTTTTTTGCTTGAAAGCTGGTAATAAAGAATAAGAATGAAGGCAAATATTGTGGCAACTAAAATTGCAATAAAGGTAAACTTTGCATAATAAAAAATTACTGATGGCCGCAGAATATAAAGGGCAAGCTTGACCTGATATTCAGAATTTTCGGTTTTGAAGTTCTGGTCATAAACTTTTACCATTCTGGTTTCGTTTATGTTTGAAATGCTTGCTTCTGGATA
>JAILKG010000189.1 GCA_024693915.1 Treponema sp. | reverse complement strand
CGGTCCGCATTTTCTATGATTACGGTATTTTTTTCACCGGCAGTTTTTAACCTTGCCCAGGAAGAAATATTTCTTACCTGACTGACAGGAAGAGAATCGTACAAAAACTCCTTTTCCAGCTTTTCAGATGCCTTAAGAAGCTTTTCTATAGTTTTTTCAACTTCGGCAAAAGGAGGAAGCTGGCGGGGAAAATCCAAAAGCTCAAGATTTTCATCAATTTCCTGCATTCTAACCGCAATTTTATTCAGATCGTCACTATCCTCCCACAAAACCTGATTAAAGCGGAGTGTAAGTTTTCTTATGCTTCTTAAAAAAAGATAGCGGGTGGCTTCAAGATAGGAAGCGTTTTCTTTTAAGGCCTTAAGAAATGTCTGACTGGAAGCCTTAATTTCAGGAGTACAGTCCCGTGGTCCTGCCAGAAGAAGATTGCTTTGAGTCATTGCCTTGTGGTGCAGACAGGAAGGACAGGTACAATTCCACCTGGCCTTAGGCTCTTCCATGCAGGAAAGAATGCGGGCTGTTTCCAGAGCGCAGGTTAGCTTTCCGGAACCTTTTGGACCTGCAAAAAGCACGGCTCCAGGAAAAATTGATTTTTGAATATCGTTTTTTATCTGACCTGAAGCAGACTGGTACAAAAGATTTTCAAACATTTTTTCGCCTTAAAAAAATTAAGCATTGCCAAGACTTTCAACGGAGCTCTGTACTATTCCGGAAAGCATTGAATAAAAGAGGCTCTGGTCAAGATAGGCAGAAAGATCAATCCATGGCTGAACAGAAAGAATGTAAATTAAAAAAGCAACAATTACCAGACCTTCTGCAAGTCCCAGAAAAAGACCCAGAGATTTATCAAGGGGTCCCATAATTTTTCCGCTGAATACTTTCTGCAAAATCACCTGTATTATTTTGAGAATTACAAACACCAGTACAAAAACAATCAGAAAGGCAAGAATTTTCTGCAAATATTCATTTTCAATCCATTTTGAAAGAAAAAGACTTGTGCGCTCATTAAAAAGAACTGCAAAAAAGATTCCAAGAACAAAAGAAAGCTTTCCAAAAAGTTCCCCAATAAATCCTTTTACAAGACCAATTATGGCAAAAATAATCAGGACAGCAAAAAAAACAATATCAATAACACCAAATGACATATAACCCTCTTTTATGATTTCAGATTCGACCAGCCCTATCAACCGGACAAGTCTATATTCTAAAGCAAATTTATCGCTCTATTATATATTAACTCAGAAATAATTTCATCACTCTTTTTACCCTGGCAGCTTTCCTGACACATCTTAAGACAGGCATCGCTCATCTTTTTTCTTTCACCCTCATCCAGAAGTTTTGTAAGTGCCTCAATAAGCTTTTCTGAAGATGCATTTTCTCTGGACAAAACAAGGGCAGCATTTTTCTTCTGAAAGTTTTCAGCATTGTCTTCCTGGTCCCCCCTGGTTCCGCTTCCGCAAAGAGGAATTAATACCATAGGTTTTAAAAGAACTGCACACTCCCAAATTGAATTTGCACCTGCTCTGGAAAGGATAACATCGCTTAAAGCCATCAAATCGCACATTTCTGAATAAATAAAAGGATAAGGCTTGTAATCTCCCTTTTCCTGTTTATCAAGGGCAAAGTTCTTAAAGACTTCCCCTTCCTTACTTCCCGTCTGATGTACAACCATAAAATGCTGGCAAAGCCAGTTGATATTTTCCTGAACAAGGCTGTTTATCTGATGAGCGCCCAGGCTTCCCCCCTGAACAAAAAGAAGAGGCTTTGTCTTTTCTTTTATACCCAGAAAATCAAGGGCATTTTGAACTTTTGTCTGATAGAAAACAGGACGCACAGGATTTCCGCATACCAGACATTTTTTCTGAAGAGATGCAGGAAAATAATTTTTTGTCTCTTCGTAAGTCACAAGAATTTTTTCTGCGGACCGGGAATTCAGTTTTGTGGCAAGGCCGGGAGTAAAATCGCACTCGTGCGTAAAAACCGGTATTCTTAAAAGTTTTGCCGCAAGACAGGGAGGAACACTTACAAAACCTCCTTTAGAAAATAAAAGAGCAGGCTTTATCTTTAAGAGAATAAAAAATGAAGAAATAAAACCAAAAGCGATTTTAAAAATATCAAAAAAATTGCGGATAGAAAAATAGCGTCTTAGCTTTCCGGAAGGAATTCCGTAAAAAACATCAGCACTTCTTCTTCCCTCTGAATCCACATTTTTTGAAACAATATTTCTGTCCATTCCGGAGGAATTTCCAATCCAGAAAATTTTTACTTCTTTTCCATTTTTATTGCACAGAGCCCTCAGGGAATCAGCAACAGCCAGCCCCGGGTATATGTGACCGCCTGTTCCACCACCTGCAAAACAGACTTTTATGAGATTTGACTGATTTTTATTTTTCATAGAGAGAGTTTAATCTTCTTTATGGTATTTTTCAAGGATTTCAAGAATTTTCTGCTTCTTAAAAAGAGAAGCATATCCATAAGCGCTCATTCCCATCTGATCCTGAATATCCGCATCTGCGCCGGCCTGGCAAAGAAGTCTGGTTATTTCAAGATTTTCAGAGCCAACAGAAAGGATTATCATTGTCTGACCTTCTTTATTGATTACATTTACATCAGCGCCTTTATCAATAAGAAGCTTTGTAATTTCTTCATTTTTACGCCAGACAGCATCCATAAGAGGTGTATAACCCCTGTCTTCACTTACGGGATTTAATTCAGCACCATTTTTCAAAAGCCATTCTACCAGCTGGGCGTTATCATTTCTTACGGCAATATTGAGCATAGGAGTTCCGTCTTTATCGCGGCTGTTAACATCCATTCCGGCCGCCAGGTAGCATTCACAAATTTCAAGATTACCCTTTTCAATATATTTTGAAAAATGATCAGGACTGTAAGGAATTCCCTTTTCAAAAAGATACTTTAAAGCTTCCCTCTTCTGAACTTCCCGGGAAATTTTCTTTTTATTTTTCTTTAGATAAGAAAGAATTGCATCAATATCTTTTACACATTTTAAGGTTTCAAAACAGTCTAAAACTTCCTTGTCAATGCTGGCATTTGTTAAAACTGGAACTTTATTGCCGCAAAGATAGCCCACAATAAGCTCGCAGCCGGAAGAAATTTCATCACTGATAAGAATAAGCCCGGTAACCTCGCCAAGAATTTCATAAAGGGTTCTGACTTCTTTTTTTTCTATACCGGATTGATAAATAATGGATTCAGGAAATAATTTATTTAATGACTCTTTTACAGGAGCCGCTTTTTCA
>JAILKG010000184.1 GCA_024693915.1 Treponema sp. | reverse complement strand
TGATGAAAAACTTACCGGCGTTGTAAAAGACCAGGATTTGAGCCGCTACATATTGTAGGAAAAAATGGACTGCCCGTTGAAGTGAACATCTCATTTCTTTTGGACAGTCCTTTTCTTTTTACATTGTTCTGCTTTCAACCGCCGCGTATTTTGAAAGTACTTTCATTAAATCGTTGAACTGGGATGGAGTCAGGCTCTGTTCTCCGTCACAAAGCGCTTTTTCGGGGTTATTGTGAACTTCGATGATAAGGCCGTCAGCACCAACAGCTACGGCAGCTTTTGCCAAAGTCGGAACCATCCAGCGGATTCCACAGGCATGGCTCGGGTCAATGATTACAGGAAGGTGAGTTTCCTTCTTTAAATAAGGAACGATACTCAAGTCCAGGCAGTTTCTGGTGTAATTGTCATAAGTCCTGATTCCGCGCTCACAAAGAATTACGTTCTCGTTTCCGCTTGCCATGATGTATTCTGCGCTCATCAAGAATTCTTTTACGGTTGCGCTCAAGCCTCGTTTGAGGAGAATCGGATTCTTGAGTTTTCCGACTTCCTTGAGAAGATCGAAGTTCTGCATGTTTCTGGCTCCAATCTGGATTATATCAACATCCTCAAAAAGCGGAATCTGGTTGATTGCCATAAGTTCTGTTACGATTGGAAGGCCTGTTTCTTTTCGTGCGATTTTTAGAAGTTCAAGACCTTCTGCCCCAAGACCCTGGAAAGAGTATGGAGAAGTGCGTGGCTTGAATGCTCCTCCTCGAAGGAATCTGGCTCCACTTTCCTTTACGGCTTTTGCGACTTCAATAATCTGTTCTTCAGTCTCGACAGAGCAGGGGCCTGCCATTACTGAGCAGATTTTTCCGTCTCCGATTTTATTTCCTTTTATGTCGATAACAGTGTCAGAAGGATGGAAACTTCGGCTAGCCTGTTTGTAAGGGGCTTTTACCCGCTGTGCGCTCTCGACTATATCGTTCTGGAGAAGCTCTTCGGTCGTGATTCGGCTTGTGTCGCCAATCAAACCCAGAATAGTGACATCCTTTCCTTTTGACTCATGTATATCAAGCCCCTTTGACTTGAGGTTTGCTTTTAATTCATTCACCTTTTCTTTTGGTGCCCCATTTTTTAATACAATAATCATATAATTCTCCTCTGATCTTTTAGATTGGCGAAGCTTCCAGCCATCCGAAAGACAATCTTTTTAGGCATAAAAAAAAGGACTTCCTTTATGGAAGTCCTTGAAATTGCCTTTATGATTTCGCAACTTTACGCATTCATAATTTGCGTTTGACTTCCACAGCGGACACGAGAAAAATAAAAATAGCCATAATAAAAGTAAGCCTTCGTAAATGAAGCTGACTGGCTTGAGAAAGATTTTTCTGTCGCATAAGAAGTGTTGCGATTCATGCGGATAATATAATCAATTAGAATTATTTTTGTCAATACCATTAGTGTTTTTTTTTGTATACTCTGAGGCTTGCCTATTGTTTTTTAAGTATTTCCTCAAGCTCTTTGTTCAAAGAAAGAAGGTGCTCGTCTTTTGAGGAAAGGGCAACGACCTGCTTCAAGTAGTACTGGGCCTTTCGGTATTCTTTTTTGTTGAAATAAATTTTGTAAAGCCTGAAAAGTGAATCTTTGTTCCTGGGGTTTGCGGTGAGGCTTGAGCGCAGGTCTGAAAGAATTGCTGTCTCCGAACCTGAAAGAAAACTCTTCTGGTAATAGAGAGAGCTCTTCATTTTTGTGTTAGCGGAAGGAAGAAGCTGATTGATTAAAGTTGAGGCTTCCTTTCCCCTTCCTGTTGCGACAAGAACCGAGATATAGGCTTGCTGAATGTTTTCATCCGAGCTGTCCTCTGAGTAAAGTTTTGATGCGTATTTCCATGCTTCGCCCTGTTTGCCCGCAGAAAGACAGATTTTAATGTGATTGAAAAGATTCTCTCGAGAAAGGCCTTCCATTTTTATGAGCTCCAAGCTGCACTCATAGGCTTTGAGCCATTTTTGGGATAAAATCATTGATGCGATTTTAATCTCCAGAGCCTCTGTGTTCTTTGCGTCTTTTTGGAGAATCAGGTCAGAAAGCTCCTCTCCGTTTTTGCCACAGACTTCATCGCCAGTCTCGGAAGCGAGGGAAGCCGCCTTCAGGATAATCTCTGAGTCCTCAGGATAAAGCAAAAGGGCTTTTTCAATCGTGGTTTTTGCGGCCGCAATGTTCTTGTTCCAGTTTTTCTGGATTATGAACCTGAGGAGAAGGTAATCTCTTCCTTCACTTTCTTTTCGGGCATAAGCGTCTAGCAAGGACGATGCCCTTATGTACTCGCCTTTCTGAACCAGAATTCTAGCCCTAAAAAGAAGATAGTATGTGTTTTCAGGCTCAATCTGAAGAACCCTGTTTACATATAATTCCGCATTCTCATTATCCCCCGAGTCAAAGGCCGACTGGGCGCAGAGTTTTAGAATCTCACAATTCTGGGGATAAGTTTTCAGTAGTTTTTCTGAAAGTTCGAAGGCATTTTTTGGCATTGAGAGCGACATGAAGCTTCTTGCGTAGGCTAGTGAACATTCAAAAGAATCCGGGGAAAGGGATGTCGCCTTTCCAAAATACTCATTCGCTTTCTGAAAGTCCATGAGCCTCTGGTAAAGAAGACCCATAAGATAGTTCGCGGAGACCGATGACGGCTTCATGTTTAGAGCGGTCTGAAGAGAAGTAAGACATTCGTTGTAATAGTCGTGCCTTGTCTCCGATACGGAAAGTACCAGGGCTGGGAGCATATAGCCCAAAAAATCCTTTGGGTCGGAAGAAGGATCATAAAATCCGTTCCATGCCGATGTAATTGCTCCTGTGTAATTGTTCTTGATTTTGTTCGCGAATGTCGTTTCGCTGAATTTCTGTGATTTCCAGCACATCTGCATGATTGAAACTGCTATGAAGTGAAGGACTTTTTCATTCTCAGTCATTGATTCGCCCTTTCGTCTGAGATGCAGGATTGCGTTCAAGAGACTTTCAGGGGAACCTTTTTCGACATCGGACAGAATCTCTGGCTCGATTCCGCTGAAATAAGACAGAGATTTTTTTTCAGGAAGAGGAATCTTTACGGCCTCAGAAGTGTTTATTTCGGAAATCTCCTGATTTTGTGTTACGGTATTTTTTTCCGCTTTTTTCTTTTTTTTGGCGGAAATGGGGCTGAGAAAAACTGTAAGGATGCAGGTAAAGGCGAGAAGTTTCCGCCAGTATGGTTTCAAGGCTTTAGTCCCCGTAAAATTCTTTTTCCTCATCGGTCAAATCCGAAAGTTCGTCCTTGTCGTATGGGAAAAATTCTTTGAAATTTCTTTGCCACAAAAAAACGGCGATGAGGCTTGCTCCAATAAAAATAAGAACTGAAGGACTCCACTTGGACATAAAACTGGAAAAAGAAATCTTTATGACTTCAAGGGAAAAAAGAAGGAAAATGAATCCAAGTGTCAGAATCAGAAGTGAAGGAAAAAGATAGACCATTCGGATTTTCTGGTGCTTGAAGATGCAGGTCAGAATCAGGCAGATTCCGCAAAGAATTACCCCGATTGGCCACAGATGCTCGGGTCCCAGTGGAAGCAGGCCAGAAAAAGCAAATGTCATGCAAATGCCCAGACAGAACAGAAGGAGTCCTGAAAAGAAAAGCACCGCCCAGTGAATGATTGTCATTGCAGCATAAAAAACAAGTGCCCCGAAAATCATCGCAAGAACCGAAAGCACCGGAACGTTGTCCCAACCTGCCGAAAACCTAAGAATCAGGATAAGCCCGGAAAGAATAAGGGCTACTCCCGCGGCAAGAAGCGCGTTCAGCACAGGAACGGTAATTTTTTTCATGCAAAATTCCTCCAGACCAACACTGAAAAACAAAAAATTTACTTTATATAGAATACAACAAAATCCAAGTAAATTCTAGCAAAAATTCTATTCAGTTTATTTTGTTTTTTTGCGGTATTTTCACCCGTTTTGACACAGATTGAAAAAAATCGTAGAATAAGCCATTGAATTACAATTATCAGGAGAATACCATGCGCACAAAGTATGTTGCAGGAAACTGGAAAATGAACATGGACAAGGCAGGTGCAGTTGCTCTTGCTCAGGGATTGGTTGAGAATCTTAAGAACCTCAAAGCTAAATACATGATTGCTCCGCCATTCGTATATCTTGACGCTGTTTCACAGGTCGTTAAAGGCTCAAATATCATCTTGGGCGCACAGAACATGACTGTAACAGACAACGGCGCTCACACTGGTGCAATTTCTTGGGCAATGCTCAAGGACTTGGGCGTTCAGACTGTAATCCTCGGACACTCAGAGCGACGCGACGAGTTCAACGAAAGCGACAAACTCATCAACGAGAAAGTTCACAAAGCTTTGGACAACGGTCTTGATGTTGTTCTTTGTATCGGTGAGCTTTACTCACAGCGCGTAGCTGGCGTTACAAACCAGATTTGCGAGAACCAGGTAAAAGAGGGATTCGCTGGCGTAAAAGAAGATCAGCTTTCTCATATTTCTATCGCTTACGAGCCAGTTTGGGCTATCGGCACAGGCAAAACTGCAACTCCAGCAGAAGCACAGGAAGTTCACGCATTCGTTCGTGGCGTAATCAAGAGCCTCTACAGCCAGAAAGCAGCTGACGAGATGACAATCCTCTATGGTGGCTCAATGAACGACGGCAACGCAGAAGAATTGCTCGCTCAGCCGGATATCGACGGCGGCTTGATTGGTGGCGCTTCACTTAAAGTTGACAAGTTCACAACAATTTGTAAATTTGCAAGCAAATAATTTGTAAAACAAATTTTTTAATATTTGTGATAAAACAAAAAAATAACCTGCGGGTCCCAGCGACGAGAAAAAGTAAGGTCTCCCCCTTCAAAGGGCACTTCCTCACTTTTTCTCTGCGTCCCACAGGTTATTTTTTGCATTTAACAACAATGCTAAAAATTGATTTTTCAACTTACAATACATAAAAAAATCCTGCTCGGAACCGAGCAGAATTTTTTTACCACCCCTTACTTATTTTGTAGCAAGGATTGCGATACCAGGCAATGTTTTTCCTTCGAGGAATTCGAGGGAAGCACCGCCACCTGTTGAAACGTGGCTCATTTTGTCTGCGAGGTGGAATTTGTTTACGGCAGCGACACTATCACCGCCGCCAACAACAGTCATAGCACCACGGCCTGTAGCATCTGCAACGAGCTGAGCAACTGTTGCTGTACCTTTTGCAAATGCGTCGAACTCAAATACGCCGACCGGTCCGTTCCATACAACTGATTTAGCTGTTGAGAGAACTTCTGTGTAGAGGGCGATTGTCTTTGGACCAACATCCATAGCCATGAGGTTGTCAGGGATGTCTACGCCGTCAACTGCAACTGGAGTTGCGTTAGCGTCAAATTTGTCTGCTGCAACATGGTCAACCGGGAGAACGATTTTAACGCCCTTAGCAGCTGCATCTGCGAGCAATTTTTTTGCTGTATCGATGAAGTCGTCCTCAACCAAAGAGATACCAACTTTGTGTCCCTGTGCTTTGAGGAATGTGTAAGCCATACCACCACCGATTACAAGGGCAGAAGCGTTCTTTAAGAGTGATTCCAAAACGGCGATCTTAGAAGAAACTTTTGCACCACCGATGATAGCTACCTGTGGTTTTGGTGGGTTTTCTACCATTGGCTGAATGTATTTAACTTCTTTTTCCATCAAGAATCCGCCAACAGATGGAACTGGCATAAACTTAGAAATAGAAGCTGTAGAAGCCTGGTCGCGGTGAGCTGTACCAAAAGCGTCGTTTACAAAAATATCACCGTATGTAGCAAGTTCTTTTGCCATTACATCGCGTTCAGCAGCATCTTTAGATGTTTCTTCCTTATGGAAGCGAACATTTTCGAGCATAGCAACAGCGCCTTCTGGAAGAGCGTCAATAGCAGCCTTCTGTCCAAGTGCATCTGGAAGGAATGTAACTTCTTTTCCGAGTTTTTCTGCAAAGTATTTTACAACTGGAGCCATGCGGTTCTTTCCGTTGATGAACTTTTCTGCATCAGCGTCTGTCCAAGTTTTTCCAGCTTTTTCTGCTTTTTCCTGAGCCTTTTTTACATCCTTTTTAGGATCGCCAAGATGGCTCATGAGAACTAATGAGCGTGGGCTCTGTTCAAGAATATATTTAATTGTTGGAAGAGCAGCCATGATACGAGTATCATCCTGTACAACACCGTCTTTCATTGGTACGTTAAAATCAACGCGCATAATGATGCGTTTACCTTTTAAATCAACATCTTTTACTGTTTTGATCATTTTTTACTCCTGTAAAATTCTAACTGCTTTCGCAATTTCTTTTTAAATATACAGTTTTGACTGCATTATTTCAATGAGCAAAAAGCCTGGCAAAGTCTTTTCCCTTTCTCTAAATGAGAAAAAAATGCTACAATCATAAGCATGAAAGGTCCTGGATTTTTTCCTACAGAATTAATTTTTGCTGTTACTGACAAATGTAATCTTCACTGTCCTCACTGCTATGTAACAAGAAGAAATTTGGATATCAATCTTGAGGACGCCAGGAACTTTTTAAAATCCTGTAAGAATACTCCAATTGAAAGAATTGGTTTTTCTGGAGGCGAACCTTTTTTAAATCTGGAATTCATAACAGAAATAGTAAAAGAAGCCATATCCCAGGATTTAATGTTCGACCGGATAATAACTAACGGAGTCTGGTGGAAAAACGAAGATGACTTGAAGAATAAGTTAACGAGCCTATACGAAGCTGGCTATGATGGAAAAATCGGTTTAAGTTACGACTCTTTTCATGCCCAGAATTTTGAAAAAATCTTAACTTTTATAAAAGAAGTCTACGAAATATGGAAACAAAATGACATTCTAGACATACAATCAGTAATATCAGAAGACAATGAAAAAAATATAGAGGATTTAGATAACTTTGATTCCCTTGCAGAAGAGCTTTCCTGTTCAACAGATGTTAATCTTAAGAAAAAAACAGGAAAAGGAACAATTCTTTTAGAGAACGAAGAGCTTTATCTTCCAATTTTTCGAGAACTTCAATCCTTTCCTGCAGAAGACCCAAGAGCATGGAAAAGCAGAAAGTGGTTCAAAGATGATTATTGTCAGGGGCCGGGTCAAGTTCTTTTTGTTCATCCTGACGGTCGTATCGCTCCATGCTGTGGATTTGCAAACGAAAACCAGGCCCTCATTTTAGGAAATTTGAAAGACGGCTACGAAAAAATAATGCAAAATGCAGAATCAAATCGAATGATAAAAATATGCTACGAAGAAGGTCTTTCAAAAGAAATAAAAAAGTTAAAAAAATCTCTACCTGGAAAAACTTCAGACATCTGTGCTTTCTGCGACTTTTTTTGCAGACAAGAGCTTATTTAAAGTCACTTCAACTTTTATTGCAAGTTTATCGCAGAGGGAAGCTAGTAAAAGTTTTCTTAGAAAATCAATTAAAGTGCAGGCAATAAAAACTAGCAAAACAGAAATAAGGGTATGAAATATAAAATCATTTTTTTGAAAATGATCCTGCAAATGACAAAAATCGAACCAGATATTTCTTCTAAAATAATTATGATTGTGAAGCAAATAAACTCCAAAAGTTGAAGAAGCAATCAAATTTACAAGAATAGAGTGCCTTTCCTGAAAAGCAAGTATTCCCGCCATAAGACAAAAAGCAGAAATAATAAAAAGAGTATCGTATCCAAATGCCGAAAGCAGAAAATAATAAAGACTTTCAGGTACTGCATCGTAATAATGATAATGATTTAATAGCAAAAAACGGAAAATGTAATACAAAAGAGGAAGGAGTATTCCAATACTAAACATGATTTTTCTATTTTTTTTACTAAAAACTTCCGGATATTTTTTCAAGAAAGAGCCCAAAAAAAACATTTGAAAGAAAGAAGAATAATTATTTAAAACATACACATCGGAAAAAGGAATGAGTTGAACAAGATTAAATAGAAAAAAACATAATATATTTAAAAGAAAATGCTTCTTTATATCAAGATGAGAAATCAGTTCATTCAAAAATGGAACAAAAAACAAGAAAACAAGATAAGAAGTTAAAAACCAGTTCTGACCGGTCAAAAATGGCATAGCAGAAAAAGCTAATTCTGTGAGCCGGAAATCTCTTTTTTGAAGAATTCGAGTAAAACAAAATCCATTTTCAAGAACCCCATAAATTTGGATATTAAATATGTATAAAATCAAAGAAAGACCAAAAGAATAAATAAAAAGCTCTAGCCATACTGATATTATTTTTTTTATTGAAAACTTTGAATTGAACAGGAAATAACCGGAAATCATAATAAAAATTTTGTTTCCGAAATTTCCTAAACTATTAAAAGTCTGTAAAAAAGCCAAATTCAAAGAAGGCTGAGGATTTTGGCAAAAAGAAAAGCCCTGAGAAAGCATGTGGTGCAAAATAATAAAAAGCATGGCAATTATTCTGAGCCATTCAACATTCGAATTACGTTTTTTATACAAATCCATCATAGAAAAAGTATAAATAAAAAAGAAAGAAATTAAAACAAAAAAAAGCACCTAAGTTTCCCTAGGTGCCCTTGTATTAATTAAGCATTAATTAGCAATTATACATCGCTGCGCTCTGTGCTCTGCATGGAATTTATTTACACGCCGCTCGCGCGGCTTTCGAGTACTTCGCTGTGCTCCGTGCTCTGCATGGAAATTATTAACACGCCGCTCGCGCAGCTATCGAGTACTTCGCTGTGCTCCGTGCTCTGCATGGAAATTATTAATACGCCGCTCGCGCGGCTTTCGAGTCAGCAAAGTACTTAATTGTTCTTACCCGCCTAAAATCGGAAATCCGTTAAAAAAGAATGCGTCAGCATTCTTTTAGGATTATCCGAAAATCCGGCGTGCAAAATCAGCTATGCTGATTTGCTCCAGTGTAAATAGCAAGAACAATTAAGTACTTTTAAAAAAAAAGCACCTAAGTTTCCCTAGGTGCCTTGTATCAATTAAGCATTAATTAGCAATTTTTCAAAGTACTTAATTGTTCTTACCAGCCAATAATCGAAAAACCGTTAAAAAATGAGCCGCTAGGGTCATTTTAGGTTTATCGCTTAATCGGCTCGCAAATCAGCTTTGCTGATTTGCCCCAGTGTAAATAGCAAGAACAATTAAGTTCTTTTAAAACAAAAAAGCACCTAAGTTTCCCTAGGTGCCTTATATCAATTAAGCATTAATTAGCAATTTTTTCAAAGTACTTATTTGTTCTTACCAGCCGATAATCGAAAAACCGTTAAAAAATGAGCCGAAAGGGTCATTTTAGGTTTATCGCTTAATCGGCTCGCAAATCAGCTTTGCTGATTTGCTCCAGTGTAAATAGCAAGAACAATTAAGTACTTTTAAAATAAAAAAAGGCACCTAAGTTTCCCTAGGTGCCCTTGTATCAACTAAGCATTAATTAGCAGTTTTCTGCAAAGTACTTAATTGTTCTTACCATCTGTGATGTGTATGAGTTTTCGTTGTCATACCAAGAAACAACCTGTACCTGATATGTATCGTCATCAATCTTTGATACCATTGTCTGTGTAGCATCGAAGAGTGAACCGAAACGCATACCGATTACATCGCTAGATACGATTTCGTCTTCGTTGTAACCGAAAGATTCTGTTGCAGCAGCTTTCATTGCAGCATTGATTCCTTCTTTTGTTACATCTTTACCCTTTACTACAGCAGTAAGGATAGTTGTAGATCCAGTAGGTGTTGGAACACGCTGAGCTGAACCAATAAGTTTTCCGTTCAATTCAGGAATTACAAGACCGATAGCCTTTGCA
>JAILKG010000082.1 GCA_024693915.1 Treponema sp. | reverse complement strand
TATAGGAGTGACGCATCCGTATCTCAATTATGGAGTAGGCAGCCTCCCGTGAACCAAGCGATATTATGTCGTTTCACTTTTACAGAGTTTCTGGTAAAATGCCCTGGTTTTGGAAAGCCAACGGCTCCTTCCCCGATTTGGAACAATGTTCTGACGATAGGCTCAATTTTTGGGTCGAAGCCGATGACGTTATTTTTCGCAAGGGGTATTAGGACGAGGAGAATTTTGTGTCCGTAATACATTCGGATTAAATGATGGGAGGAAAATAAATGGATACACTTACTGCCTGTTGGAATCAAAATATGATTCATGGCTGCCGCATGCGTGCAAGTAAATAAGGCCGGTAAAGCATCCAGATGCCACCGCATTGCCGTTCCGCAGCTCTTGTTTCCAATAAATTGTTTGCGTTTACGGTGGTTTTCCTGTATAATTGAGGCAGTTTAAAAAGTCTGGTGCGGAGTTTTTATGAAAGCATTTCTGAAAAAGTTTTTTCTATTGTTGTGCGTATTTTGCGCTTTTGGGCTGATTTTGACCGGTTGTCTTTCAGTGCCGGTTACGGTTCCTGTTAAAAAGTCTGATTTTTCAAACCTCAAGATAGAATTTGAAGAAACGGAAAATCCGCTGTATTTAAAGGCAAGTGTTTCCGGAAGGATTCTTGATTCGTCGCTCTGCATTGAACGCTATGAAATCAGGTACGAAAACGAAAAGGTCTTTATAGAAATAATGCGCAGGCCCGGTTCTGCTTCCGGCGTTTCGCTGGATTACCTCATTCAGTTCCTTGTGAACCGTGACGTAAAGAAAATCTACATTGGAAACGATTTGTTCTGGCCTGCCAAGTAGTTTTGCAGCTGGTCAATTTTCCGTCAGGCTGAACGGTTTTCTTTGCCCAGGTCTGTCGGTAGGACTTTTATATAGAAAACAATGTTACTGTAGACTTAAAATATTCCTTTTTTAGTAATAAAGTTTATTGAATTAGGCATAAATAATTAAGCTGAAATATTATTATAAAAGGAAAAATTTGTCTAGCTTTTTTATCTGGCTCCTTGAACCGAGCCTGCAGAATTTCCGAAAAATACCATGAAAAAGGTGGAAAGTTGTGAAAAAGTGCACGGACGGCAAAAAAAAATTTTGTTATATCCGAAAATTCATGAAAAAAATTTATCTAAAAAATCTGTAAAATCTCAAAAGTTATGTACGGATATATCAAAAATCTCTAGGATTTTATTTTTTCTAAAAAAAAGATTTGATTTTCTCTCTTGACAGTGAACACTTTTTTGTTCATCATTTCAAATTGCGTGGATAGTTATAATTTATTTGCTCATTTTCCTTGGGCCATAAAAATCATTTCGGACTTTTTTGTTCACGGGAAGACTATTCAGGCAAGGAGAAACGGATGTTTAATATTTTTGGAAAGAAAATTACAAAGCTTCTTTTAGCTGCCGCATGTATCGCCCTCCTTGGAGAAGGCCAGGTATTTGCTGCCAAAGCCAAGAATGAACTCGTAAAAGAGGAAGAAGGCTTTTATTATGGATATGGTAAGGCTGGTTCTGCAGAAGAAGCAGATTTCATGGCAAAGAAGGATCTTATTGAAACTGCACTTACTTCAACACTCAGGCTTACAAATCCAAAGGCATCACGCGTAACCGTAAGTGATGAATCTGTAAGGAGCCGCCTTACAAAGCTTAAGAATTACAAGCACAACAAGGCCGGTACTGACGTTACATACCGCATTAAGGTAACTGAATGGGAAAAGGAACAGAAGGCATTTGAAACAGCCCTCCGCAATTCCCTGACTGAATCCTACGGCATTCTTAACTCCGGCAAGGACCTTTCTACAAGGATTGAAACTGCCGTTAAGATTCTGGACACACTGTCTGCAAACGGAGAAAGGGACCTCCTTACACTCCAGGCTGACGGAACTGAACTCTTTGCAAAGAAGGTAGAAGCTATCTGTTCTACTATCGTTGACAACCTCAACATTTCAATTTCTGCACCAAACGGAATCATCAGCTCTTCAACAGCATTCAATGTTTCCGTAAAGGACGCTAACGGTAAGGCTGTATCCGGTCTTGTACTCAAGGCTTCATGGGATCTTGCAGACCTGCCAATCACAACTGGCTGGGGCGAAGTAGAAACTGCCGTTTCTTCTTTCACAACAGACAAGTCTGGAAAGGGTTCTGTTGCATATCCTACTTCTGATGACTTTAAGAACAAGGTTGTAACACTCACAATTTCAACTACATTCAGCAATGCAAAATACATCTATTCTGCACTCAGGAAGCTTGACGCTCAGTCTTCTGCAGAAGGACGCTACATTCACTACGAAAACGCTGCAGAAGCACTCAAGGGTGCCGCTGTTGCTGCCGGTGACTATACTGCCGGTGCCGTAGACCAGGACACAAAGGCCGGTGGAAAGGAAGCTGCACGCAAGGTAAAGCTTTCTGCCTATGAAGTTCAGAAGACTCCGGTTACAAACATGCAGTTTGCTGCATTCCTCTTTGTAACTGAAAATGAAGATTTCCCAGCATATTTTGACAATCCTACATAC
>JAILKG010000052.1 GCA_024693915.1 Treponema sp. | reverse complement strand
TACTTTAGTCTGTCTCATCTTCATACAAAATTCTCTAAACGGCTTTATAAAAAATTGTAAAAGTTATAGAATAGCGCCATGGAAATTGAGGTTTTAAAAGCAAAACTGCACCGCGCCACCGTAACTGACGCAAACTTGAATTACGAAGGCTCTATCAGCATTGATACTGAGCTTTGCAAAAAAGCCGGAATGCATACCTGGGAAAAAGTTGACGTACTGAACGTGAACAACGGAGAACGATTTTCAACTTACATCATTCCAGGAAAGAAGGGTGAAATTTGCCTGAATGGAGCGGCAGCAAGAAAAGCCTGCATTGGCGACAAGGTAATAATCGTAACCTACACTCACATTGAGGAAGAAAAAGCTGACCAGTGGAAGCCTAAAGTAGTCCTTTTAAACGAAGACAATTCTGTAAGGGAAAAATAATATTCCTTAATAAAAAAGGCTTGGGCCCGGCCTGGAGCGGTGCCCAAGGCAGGATTTTTTAAGGCCTTTCCGGTAAAAGATACTTTCGGGCATTTCGCCTGAAGAAATGCCCGGAAAATCAGACTTTATAAAGCTTAAAGTCCGGTAAGGCTTATCTGAAGAGGGCCTTAAAAAAGACCCAGCGTTAGCGGGCCGCGGAAAGCCGGTGGGAAGACCAGCCGCCCCCAAAAAAAAGAAAAAGAGGAAAAAAAATGAGCGAAGATATTAAATTTATTGATGGCGGAGTTTGTGCTCCACAGGGATTTACTGCAAGCGGAGTTTTGTGCAAAATCAAAGCAAGCCGTACAACCAAAGATACTGCCCTGATTTATTCTGAAAAGCCTTGCAGCGCTGCCGGCGTTTTTACCCAGAACAGAGTAAAGGCTGAAAGCGTAAAACTATCAAAGAAAAATATTGAAAATGGCCGCATCCAGGCTGTAATCGCAAACTCAGGAAATGCAAACTGCTGTACTGGAGAAGAAGGAGCAAAAGTTGCCCTCAGAATGGCCGAACTTGCCGCTAAGGCAACCGGCTGTAAAGCAGAAGACGTAATCGTTTGTTCAACAGGGGTTATCGGAGCCCAGCTTCCTGTAGAAAAAATCGAAGCTAAAATAGACGAACTTTACAAGGGGCTTTCAAAAGAAGGTCATGTGGATGCAAGAGCTGCAATCATGACTACAGATACAATGTACAAGGAATGTGCCCTGGAGTTTACCCTTGCCGGAAAAAAGTGCCGCATGGGAACAATGTGCAAGGGAAGCGGAATGATCCACATAAACCTGGGAACAATGCTTTCTTTTATCACAACAGACTGCGCAATCAGTCCAAAAATGATAGACAAGGCCTTAAGGGAATCTGTTAAGGGAACCTACAACTGCGTAAGCGTTGACGGAGATACTTCCACAAACGATACTCTGGTACTTCTTGCAAACGGAATGGCAGGAAATGCTGAAATCACGGAAGAAGGTGCTGACTACCAGGTTTTCCTTACAGCCCTGAACAAACTGAACAGAGTTATGGCCATGAAAATCGCTGCGGACGGAGAAGGAGCAACCCGCCTGGTTCAGTGCACTGTAAAAGGTGCCAGAAGTGTGGAAGATGCCCGTGGACTTGCAAAGGCAGTTATTTCTTCAAGCCTGGTAAAGGCGGCCATGTTCGGAGCTGATGCAAATTTCGGACGCTTTTTGTGCGCAATGGGTTACAGCGGAATTGACTTTAACCCGGAAAAAACTAACATCTGGTTTACCAGTAAGGGCGGTGCAAAGCGCTATTTTGAAGACAATGATAATTTTGAAGTTCATGGAGAAAACAGCGTGAAGGTTTACGAAAACGGTGTTCCTTTGAACTTTGACGAAGACAAAGCAAAAAAAATCATGAGCGAAGAAGCAGTTGAAATTCTGGTTGAATGCGGCGACGGAAACGCTGAAGGAAGAGCCTGGGGCTGCGATTTGACTTATGATTACGTAAAAATCAACGGAGATTACAGAACCTAAGCCTAAGACTACTCTTTTTATTCAGAAGCTTTAACCAAATCCCGAATCACTTCTCCGGCTATAATAAGGCCTGCCACAGATGGCACAAAGGCAATGCTGCCTGGAGCAAGGCCATTTCCCTTAAGTTCAGCCTGTTTTCTTTCTTCTTCCGAAAGCTGAGGAATGCAGGGGCTTTCTTTTGAATAAAGGACCTTTACATTTTTTATGCCTCTTTTTTTGCATTCCTGGCGGACAACACGGGCAAGAGGACAAACTGAAGTCTTGTGGATATCTGAAATTTCAAACTGACTTGGGTCAAGCTTATTTCCAGCCCCCATAGAGCTTATCACGGGAATAGAAGCCTCCTTCGCCTGAGCTATAATCTGTATTTTTGCCTTTACTGTATCTACAGCATCAACTACATAGTCATATTCAGAAAAATTAAAATTATCTTTTGTTTCCGGAAGAAAAAAACACTTGTGAGCCCTTACCCGGCAGTCAGGATTTATGTCTAGAATTCTTTCTTTCATAACATCAACTTTGTCCCGACCGATTGTTGAATGAAGGGCGATAATCTGGCGGTTTATATTTGTAAGGCTCACGCTGTCCTTGTCTACAAGGTCTATGGCACCTACTCCGCTCCGGGCAAGGGCTTCTGCAACATAACCGCCCACTCCACCAACACCAAAAATGATTACCCGGCTTTTCTGTAATTTTGAAAGGCCCTCATTTCCCAGAAGAAGGGCTGTGCGGGAAAACTGATTTATGCCGCTATTTTTTTCTG
>JAILKG010000048.1 GCA_024693915.1 Treponema sp. | reverse complement strand
CTATGTTTCTATGTTCTGGGACACAGGTTCTGTAATTCCTGCTTTTCGCTTTAATTTTCTGACCATTCTTTCTTCAATAATCATTTTTGGCGAAGATTATGTAAAAGCTTTAATTCCTTTTACATTTCTGGCAGTTTATTTTATTTTGATACGCTATATTTCTCCTTTGTTTATTGGTTCAATTCAGATGAAGGGAGATGTTCTTCTTGCAATGCTGACAGGAGGAACGCTTTTCTATGCTACATTTGTTACAGGCTGGTACGGAACGGCTCCTGCCTCGATTACCGGTAAAATTCTTACTGGAATTTTTGCCGGCAGCAGTGCTTTTTTTATAGCAGGTCCAGGAACATCTCCTTCAGGTCTTGTATTTTCAGTTCTTTTAACAAATATATTTTCACTGATAATTGTTCAAAGTGAAGCTCATTACGACAGAATCAGAATGGAAAAACTTGTTTGCAGAAGGGAGGCTAGCTTAAATGCCGATTAAAAATAAAATGAATGCCAAAGAATTCTGGCGTCTTTTTGGACTTATTTCTGCAATTATTACAGTTCTCTTTTTTATCAATTTTGCTTTTATTAAATTGTCCAAAAATTTCTGGGCAGCAGGTTTAAAAGAAAGCGTTCAGACACTTCTTGATCAGAAATACCCGGATAAATGGAATGTAGGGGATTTTAAAGCTATTGATAATCCCTTTTATTACAGTGCAGCTTCTTACATAATTACTTCAAGAGAAAACGGCAGAAAAGGGTATGCTGTAATAATCAGAACACCTACTTTATACGGTCCCTATCCTGCAGTTTTTATAAAGCTGAAGGATTCTGATTTTGAATTTGCAGGCTATTCAGGACTTTCCGGAAGAGTTCAAAAACTTATGGAAGAAAGGAAAAGTGATATTTTTATTTCTTACTGGCAGTCACGACTTCCAAAAATCTTAAATCTGGCACAGGAGGTAAAATAAATGACAAGAAAAGCAATTTCCATTCATATGGCATTAACCTGTGCAATTGCGGTAGCTCTTCCTGGTAGATTTGCATTTGCAATAATCGTTGCCTTTGAACTGTTTTTTTTAATGACAAGCGGAACTTTGTTCCGTTCACTTTTAAAAATATTAAAAATCAAAGAATTAAAAAGTATTGCCCTCTGTATTTTTATAGTTTCCATGACAATGCTTTTCAGAGAATTGTTAACTCTGCTTATGCCGGAAGTTGCCCTTCAGTTAAGTTTTGCAATTTATCTTCCTGCCATCAGTACATTTTCCAGTGTTTTCCTTTTTGATGAACACAATTATACTCTTAAAGAGGAACTAAAAGAAAATCTTATTCCTGCTCTAATTTTTTCTGCTTATATTCTTATACAGAATCTTTTAAGGGATTTACTTGGCTATGGAACATTCACTCTTCCTGCAAAAGGTAAAATTTTTGAAGTTCTTCTTATAAAAAGCGATAGAATTTCATTTTTCTCATTTCTAGCCACAATCCCGGGGGCAATTGTAATTTCAGCACTTTTTATGGCTTTATATCTTACATTTGAAAACCGAATGAGAATCTTTAAGAGGGCGGACATAAAATGATTTTTACTTTTTTCTTTTACACATTTTTTTCTTCCGCAGTTCTTCTTTATGGAATTGGGTTAAATTCCTCAACAATTATATGTGATTCCATAAAAGAACTGACTCTTCCTCTGGTAAAGGTTGTTGCCACTGTTTTTACAACAGCTGTTCTCTGCTGGCTGGTAATAAGAAATATTCTTGTTCCCCTGAACCTTGTATTAATGTATCCCTTTATTGCAATATTGATTTTCTTTGCAGTAAGCATCTTTTTTGAAGTTATAATAAGAATTACAAGCGGAAAAATTACTTCTGATTTTAATATTTCCTTTCTTATTATCCTTCTTACTTTGAATGAAAGTTCAAATATTCTGGAAGTTTTAATGATTTCATTTAGCGCTATGTGCTCTTTCTTCTTCCTCTTGCCTTTAATGTATGCATTAAAGCACAGAATAGACCTGCTTACAGAAAATCAGATTTTTGGAAACAGAAAAACTCTGATTCTTTTATCTGTTGCCATGCTAATTATTATTCTTTCATTTATAAATGTATCCTGGCTTAATCCGGGGGTAATGAAATGATTTTAAAAATTATACTTTTAATTATTCTTATGATTATTCTTTCCCTCCTGCTTTTCTTTCTTTCCTGCATTTTTGTTCCCGCAGTAAAGGATCAGACCAGTATAAAAGATAATGTTATGTTTTCAAAAATTGAGCA
>JAILKG010000136.1 GCA_024693915.1 Treponema sp. | reverse complement strand
CGATTCTCCTGTGAGCGAGAACTTTGACCCGGAAAAGCTTGATAAGTGTATCCGGCGGAATATTCCTGTGGGGCGGGAGATTCGCCGGGGGGGACACCTTCATAAGTTTGTCGATGAAATTGAGTTTGATAAAATCCGCTGCCCTAAGGCGAATATTGGGAATGCACGCCGTTCATTGGGAACTCTTGGTGGCGGAAATCATTTTATTGAGTGCGACCGGGATGAGGCGGGAAATCTTTACATTGTAGTTCATTCGGGAAGCCGCCATCTGGGGCTTGAGGTGGCAAATTACTATCAGGATATGGCCTGGAAGCAGATGAACCACACTACAGACAGCGAAGTTCGGGCGGTAATTGAAAAACTGAAGGAAGAGGGAAGACGGGATGAGATTGAAGCTCTTCTTCCGGGAATTAAGGCGGCGGTCTGCACGGATGTTCCCCAGTCTCTTGCTTATGTTGAGGGACAGCTTTTTGAGGATTACATCAACGATATGAAGATTCTTCAGAAATTCGCCATGTTCAACCGCAAGGCAATGATTGATACAATCAGCGTGGGGCTTCGGCTGGATAAGCACGACATCATCGATCAGTTCACCACAATTCACAATTACATCGACACGGAAGCCATGATTCTGCGAAAGGGTAGTGTCCGGGCTCTGAAGGGCGAAAAGCTTTTGATTCCCATTAACATGAGGGACGGAAGTCTTGTGTGCATCGGAAAGGGCAACGAGGACTGGAATTATTCTGCTCAACACGGTGCCGGCCGTGTTATGGGACGAAAGGAAGCGCGTTACAAGCTTAAGCTGGGAGATTTTGAGGAGTCAATGAAGGGCGTGTGGTCGTCAACGGTCTGCAAGGACACGATTGATGAGGCTCCTATGGCTTACAAGGATATGAGCGAGATTGTGGCCAACATCGAACCGACGGCTGAGATTGCGAATATTATCAAGCCGATTTTTAATTTTAAGGCGGCGGAGTAGGGATGCGGGATTATTCTTGCGGGGTTATTCCTGAGAGGTGCAATCCTGCGGGTATAATCCCTCGGGTTGATTAAGGATTAAAGTTTTAATTTAATTACAGAATCTTATTCTGGAAGTATACTGAAAAAGAGGTAAAAGATGAGCAGAACTTACTATTTTAAAACAGAATATTGTGTGGATTTTATCGGAATGCAGGAAACTCTTGAGATGATTTTTAATTGTGATTCGGAATTTATCGAGAACCCGGTTTCTTTTTATATGCTTGAGCCTTCTGAGGGAGAAAAAGAGGCTGCGCTTTTTTATATTGAGGGGAAGTCCGCTCAGGGAGTTCGGGTGAGCAACAAAGAAGGTTATATAATCGTAAAGATGAGTCCACTTTGTAACTATTCAGATTATGAACTTGCAGGAGCATTTCTTAATATAGAAGTGGGCTTTCTGAAGACTCAGATTATTGGCGAAGACGGTTCAACAATTGTTTTCAATGATTTTTTTTCTGACAAGAATATTCAGAAATTACGGGAAGAGGATGCGAAATCTGTTTTAGCGGAATTAAAAACTAATGAAAGCGAAAAGGTGCAGATTTCTGGAGTTTTTCGAAAGGTAAATTTTGATCAGGAAATGATACAGGGACTGCTGCGATATGAAAATGAACCCGCAGAGCTTGTAAATGCGTTTGATAAAATAATGCATCATCTTCAGTATGAAATTTCTGAGCATAATACTAATACTCCGGAAGCCGAAGAGATTCATTCAAAGGATTCGGAAACAGAAAAAGAAGACAACTATCAGTATCACGGAAATCATTGGGATTGTGTTCTGAAGAATCCAGAAGCGGAACTTTTACCGCTTGTTTCTGAGAGCATAGAAAAAGGTATCCTTTATGGTAATGAAATCTGTCATTATACCCTGGATGAAAAACTTCACGGAGTGGCTGCTATTATTGAATATAATAAAGGGGATTCGGATTCTCCAATTGTTATTCGAGATGTAATTGCCAAAAACAAAGAGAATAAAAATGTGTTCGTTTCCGGCTATCCTGTTATCAAGACGGAGGATTGTATTTCCCTTAAAATTTCAGAAATTCAGGAATGGGAAAACGGTCTTGAAGGCTGGATTACAGGCGAACTTCCTGACGGAAGAACCCTTACTTTCTTTGATGCAGATTTTGCTATCATGAAAGACAAGTATGAGGTGGGAAGAGCCTACAACTTTCACCTGGGAGCCTTTGCTTATTTTGCAAAAGAACCGGAATCGAAAGGCTTTAAATTTGAAGGGCAGCAGGCTATTGATTTTAGGGCAAAGCTGGGGGAAGCACCTGAATACGATGAAGACGGAAATGTAAAGCCTGTCGAATTTTCTACCGAAAGTTTATGTGCATTTTTTCAGGGGAGTCACGCTCCAGATGAGGCCGAATTTATCAGCACGGTGGAAGAAGTAAAATCAGTAGAAGCGTTGGGTAAAAAATTCTGGACCTTTGATGTGATTTATCGTTCGGAAGAAGATGACGGAATTAAAATTCCAACCTTTGTGCTTCAGTCTGAGGAAAACGAATCCATTCAAAAGGCAACTCAGCTTGAGGGTCTGCTTTGGTTAACCGGATATGCGGTATCGTAGAGGAAAAATCAACTGTAACTTGAATTGCTTCTTAATGAACTTGCGGAGCCGAATGTTCCTATCAGGCAACCTGTGAAGCAGGAGCTTTAATTAAAAGTCCTGGTTTTTTTAGGAATTCAATAGATGAGTGTGAAATTGTAAATATTTTCCGCTGGGCGGCAAATGAGAAAATGTACAATTTACTTGAATCTTATGTTCCAAAAGAATTGCAAACTTGGAAAAGTTCATAGAAGGGCAGGGAAAGTATTAAAGTATCACTTTAATGACAAGTTTGTTTTGATGCAGTATACTTTAATTCGTAAAATAGCCTGAGTAAAACACAACCTCTGTTCTATCCCTTCCATCTGGAATGCCGTGTGAAGTAAGTTGCTGTGCCAGGCTTTTTTTTATCAGAGGAATAAATGAACCTATTTATATGCGGAAGCAGGACAATAACCGATAAAGAATGGATTTTCTCAGAAATCGAAGAATGCATTGCGGAAAATAATTTTACCGACATTACGGTTCTTGAAGGTGAGGCACAAGGCGTTGACCTGATTGCAAAAGAGTGGGCGATTTCTCACGGTATTCCTGTAAAAGAATATCCCCCTGATGTAAAACACTATCTTTATAATGCCTGCCACAAACGCAATGAAGATATGGCAAGAGACTGTGACTTTATTCTGGATTTGTGGGATGGCGAATCAACCGGCAGTCTGCACGATATCATGATGGCAGAAAAATATCAGAAACCCTATAAGGTATGTTTGGACTGTGACAGGCAGTACAGCCAGGCGGTTCAATTTGTTTTGGACAATCATAAAGACATATTCCGATGTTCGGAAGATTGGAGGAGTGTGCGTACAAAATTCAAGGAAGCGGTTTTCAAAGAGTTCTTAAAAAATAAGATGGAGGGGCTGTCCTAGAAGAAAAGTTTGCGGTGGTTGAGGTTCTCGTCCGAAGGCGCGAAGCAACCACCAAATATAGTGTAAACGGTCATTTCGACAGGCTCAATGACCGCAGTCACTAAACTTATTAGACAGCCCCCATTTTGATACAAGTATCGAATATACTTTTAGGGATGAGCCGCTGGAATTTCTGACACCAAAGGCTTCTGAATTTTATAAAACTCTGGCAGACCGGCTTCTTTTAATGATGGAACGCCAGCCCAATTGGGAATTTATCACATTCGAGGGACCGTAGAGTTTCAATTTAATGACAAGTTTGTTTTGATGAAGTATATTGTACTTATCGCTTAGGCATAGGAGGAGCATATATGAAAACAACGAAAGAATTTCCTGCAACCCATTCAATGAGTACGGATTGGTTTGTTGCAGATGAGGACGGAAATATTGCTCTGTTTGATTTTGATGAAAACGGACCTGTTCCTGTAGGTGTTCCATGCGAGAGTAATTCAACTTTGATGACGGACGAATATGATTTTGGCGCAAAAGACAGCGATTCAATTGATTACCTTGAACTTACGGATGAACAGGTTGAAGAAATTATGAAGGATGCCGTTTCGCCTGATAAATATGACACGGAAACGGCTTATTACTTTTTTGTTCAAATTGATAACCAGTATAAAAAAGAATTTATTGAAGTGTTCAAAGGAGATGTTGAATTTTGTCTTTCTCATAAGCATGGAATATATTTTCTGTCTTCCTTATTTGAATATGAAGGACTTGAGGAAAATCAAAAACGCAGGCTGGAAACTTTCTATAAAGTGGTAAAACGGGCTGTGTATATTTGTATAGATGCTTACTGGGATGATGAGGAAGAGTTGAAAGATTGGCCTCTTCCATTTTATTGTTATAAGCAGCCCTATGATCCTCATTCTGGTTTGGCAAAAAGAACAAATGTTCCAAAATTTCCTTTTAAGGAAGAACAGATTCCCGAAAATCAACGTAATAAACTGATTCGTATTCCTGTTAAATTTTCAGAATGTACTGGCTTCCAGATTGCGCAGTATGCAATTTGTTGTTGGTATTCTGGAGGAGACTTAGAACATAATAATAGAGATTATGTAAGGGTTCCTAAAACCGAGGGCGGGTATTGCTATATTCTCAAAGATCAAGATAAAGAAAAAGACGGTGAAACTCCAGTTGTCTTAGACGAAAAGGATATCTAATGTTGGACCGAATCTCAATAGACCTGAGTAATTACTGTTCAAAACAGTGCGAGTTCTGCTACAACCACTCCACAAAAGAAGGCAATGTTCTCTGGACGATTGAAGAATTGATTTCTTTTGTTCTGGATTTGCATAAACACGGAATTGATGCCGTTTCCTTTGGCGGCGGCGAACCCTTTGAATACGACGGAATATTTGAATTGATTTCAGGCCTGATGTCAGAGATGTATGTTTCCGTAACTTCAAACGGATTGCCACTGGAAAAAGAAGAAGTTTTTTCAGAATTGCTTCAGAATAAGCCGGATAAAGTTCACCTTACAATTCATCATCCGGAAAATAAGGCAGAAGTTGAGCGGGTAACAGGGATGGTAAAACGAATTGCTGCAGAAGGAATAAAATCCGGGGTGAATCTTCTGGTTTCGGATTTCAACTTAATTGAAGCAAAAGCAGCTTATTCAGAATTGCTTGAAAATGGAATCACGGCGGACAGAATAATTCTTATCCCTCGCCGGTTTACCTGTGAACCAACGGCAAAGCAGCTTTCAGAAATTGCCTGCGGAAAACCATTTCAGTCACCATCCTGTCTGACCGGTTGTAAACAGCCAACGGAGTTTTGTTCAGTTTCCTGGGATAAGAAAGTAAACTGGTGCAGCTATGCAACAGGTAAACAAGCAATAACAAAGTTCACATACGAAGGTTTAATGGAAGCGTTGAGTAAAGTTCAATTTGGATGCTGTAAAAGATAAACTAAAAAATTGAAAAATTTCTACTTCCCTGAATAAAAATCCAGCACCTTTCTCGCAAACTGATATGCGTTTTTAATTCCGCTGTTATTCTCAAAATAGTGTCTGCGGTAAATCATACGGCCGTCAAAGAAGTCTTTAATTTCCTGGAAGGTTTTTTCCTTGATTACCGGGGATGAAATCAGTCTGGTGTAAACCGAAAGCATGACGGCAAAATCGTTCAGGAGCGGAACCTTCATGCAGGTGGAGATTGTACCGTTTCCGATGCCGATATTTCCGTTCAAAAGCTGGATGCTGGTTCCAACATCTAATTTAAAGTTTGGAATGGATTTGAATGAGGTGAGAAGGCAGACATTATGTGCACAGGCATTCCGGAGGCGGCGTACAGATTCTAAGTGGCTGGTGTATTCACATTGCGTCCGCATAAACTCATAGTAAAACGAGTAAAAACTGATAAAATCCGCAAAGGAAATCATTTCAACAAAGTTCCAGACCGCAGGGGAATCGACATACTTTTCAAAAGAATTCCCGCCGTATCCGGAGAGCCGGGAAAACTGTCCAAGGTCGTCTCTGACTTTCGGATATTTTTCCAGAAATTTTTCAACAACCTCATAGCCGTCATCCACTGGATTATTCTGGCAGTCGTTCACAAGCTTGACCTTAAGATAGTGCTCCAGGTCGATAGTCATTTTCAAAAGAATCTTGCGGAGGAACATATCAATAGTAGAAAGTTCAACCAGATGCCCAAAGTCCAGGCCGATATATTTTCCGCTCTTTGTCTTTTCCGTGCAGGTTGAGCAGTACTGCTTGAGCCGGAAGAAAAAGTTGTTTTTCTGCAGAAACTCTTTCGCTTTTTCTTCGCTCATCAGGTTGAAGGTGATTCCAAGTTCGTTCTTGCAGTAGTCGATTACCTGAGGAACTGTAAGCTTCGGTGATTTAACCGGGGCGGATTTGGCTGGAGTTTGGGCGTTTTTTGGCATCGTTTTTTCCTGTGTATGGCCTGTTTGTATGGCCTGTTTGTATGACTGGCGCTGATGGCTAGTTGCTGGTTGCTGTTGGCGGAGTGGTGCGGACCAGTGCCGGCTAGTGCGGGCGGCCTGTATTACAGAAATATTATAACACGGGATTTTTCATAAAAAAACAGAAAAATCAAAGCGCTATCACAAAATGAGAGTACAGAATGGTTATATTATGAATATCAGGAGGAGCCAATGTTTGGATTTAACAGGTCGAATGCAGAAGAGCTTTCAGAAAAGGAAGCAAGAAGAGTGAATGAGAAGTTCAATTCGTTCAAAAACAAGAAGTATTCCGAAGAGGATATGCACAAGGTTTTCGATAACGAAGAGAAAATCATGGGCAAAATGAACGACAAGAATCTCCGCGATTTTGTGGAGGACGTAAAAACCTTCTTTTCAATGCTCAAGGATTTCTTCACAAAGAAGTACACCGAAGTCCCGGTTGGAACCATTATGGCGATTGCAGGGTCTCTGCTGTACGTCCTTTTGCCGGCAGATATAATTCCGGATTTTATACCGGTGGTGGGGTACCTGGACGACGCTGCGGTGCTGGCGGCTTGTATGGGATTTGTACGGGGGGATGTGGAGAAGTATAAGGACTGGCGGGGGGAGGAGTGATTATTTTTTTTGGTAAGAAAATTGCTGTCCAAATTTTCGAAATCCTATGTGTTATTAAAAATGTGCAGTTTTTCGAGACATTTAATATGACCCTAGAACATTCGAAAAATTCTGACTCATACGACTGAGATTGTGAATGTCATTAAGCCGATTTTTAACTTTAAGGCGGCGGAGTAGGTTTGTCTGGGGGGGGCTTTTAATCACCGGATTTTTAGGTTTTTATGGCAGTATCTCAAAAACTGCTGTTACATCGCCATTTCCCAGAATCTTTTTGAGTTCGGCCTGTGTAATGCTTGTGGGTGAGCCCGTGGTCATGGAATCTTGTAGAAGCCTTGAATCAACCTTTCCAATCCGGGTAAAGTTCCAGCTGTTTTTGTCGTAGTAAATCGTAATCTGGTTACCCTGATACAAGATGATGTCGCCGGCGCTGGTGGTAATATGTCTGTCGTTACGAGGAAGGCAGGTGCCAAGAAAACCTACTTTTTCAAAGTTTCCGTAGTCAGTCATTTTTACAGTCAGCGGCAGAAGAATTATCTTCAAGACTTGCACTAAGTTTGTGCTGGCCGCTTTCGCTTGTAATTAGAATAGAAATTTGCATGTTAACTCCGTAATCTGAAGAAAACTTTGTTTCCTCTGCTGAGCAGGAGATTAAGAAAAAGAAAAGACCTGTAAAGAAAAGATATAATCTTTTTTTCAATTTTTTTTCTCCTTTTACAATGTGTTAGGCTATGGAGCACTGAGCCCGGCTTTTTGCAAAAAGCCGGGTGAACCGACCGCAGTCGGAAGATTTTCCGGCGAGGACGGTGAGGGTTACCGAAGTGCGGAACAGCCGACCCCGCGAATGCGGGGGAACGCCCTTATTTTTTTCCTTCTTCAGTATATTTTTTTATATCTTCGATAATCTGCTCCGTGGTCATGCCGCAGTCACTCAAAAGTTCATCCGGCTTGTAGCGGTCGTAGAATTTCTTTTCAAAGCCGTAATTTTTTACCAGCATTTTGCTAGAGCCGTAGAAAGAAGCAATCTTCTGGCCAAAGCCGCCTTCAAGGATTCCGTCTTCAAGAGTGATTACAAGCTGGTGGTCTTTTTTTAGGCCGGCGAGTAATTCTTTGTCCAGACCAGATGCGAAACGAGGATTTATCAGGCTTGGAGTAAATCCGCATTTTTCTTTTATTGCGGCGGTAAGGACCTGACCTTTCTGGAAAAAATCCCCCAGAGCAATTATTGCAACTTTTTCGCCTTTTTCATCCATAATAAAGCGGTTCAAATTGCTAAAGTTTTTTTCGGCAGGGCGGTGGGTAACCTGGTTTCCCGGAATCAGAATTAGAACTGGATTTTCCTTCTGTTCAAGGCTCCAGTCCAGCATGGAAATGTATTCTTCTGCGCTGGAAGGACATAAAACCAAAAGGTTTGGGATATTTGTGAAAGCTGCAAGACCGAAAATACCCAGGTGAGTAACATCGGTAAGTCCGTCGAAAGAAGTGTAGTTCATGAGCATTGTAACCGGAGTTTTGTTTATGCAGACATCCTGGGAAATCTGATCGTAAGCTCTCTGAAGGAAAGTCATATTCGTTACAACAAGAGGCTTTGCTCCCCGGCGGGCAATTCCGGAAGCTACTGCAACGGCTGCTTCTTCTGCAATTCCGGTGTCGATGTACTGACTGTCAAGTTTTGCTCTTTCTTCAGGGCCAAGTCCTACAGACATTGGCATAGCAGGCGTTACTACCACAAAGTTTTTGTCTTTTTTTGCTTTATCCATTATGTACTGGCTGGTCATTCCAAAATAAGATTCCCCGCCGGCAAAAGTTCCGGTAGGCTTTCCTGTCTCTCTGTCAAAAGGTATGCACCAGTGCCAGTTTTCCTTGTCTTTCTCTGCAAGTTTGTAACCTTTTCCCTTCTGAGTGTGGATGTGAACTACAACAGGATGATTTGAGTCCCTGACTTTTTCAAAAACTTTGATTAAAGTGGCAATGTCATTTCCCTTTTCTTCGTAAATATAGTCCATTCCAAAGGCTGTAAACCAGTTGTTTTCTGCTTTGCCATTGGAATCCCGAAGGGCTTTAAGATTTTTGTAGATTCCTCCGTGAGTTTCTGCGATTGCCATTTCGTTGTCATTTACGATGATAATAAAATTCGAGTTCAGTTCGCTTCCTGCAACGCTGAGGGCTTCCATGGCCTCGCCGCCAGAAAGGGAACCGTCGCCGATAACTGCAATGATATTTTCTTTTTCACCTAAGATGTCGCGGCCCTTTGCAAGTCCAAGAGCCAGGGCAATTGAAGTTGAAGTGTGTCCGATATTGAAAAAGTCGTGTTCGCTTTCATCAGGGTTGGTGTAGCCTGAATCCTCAGAAAAACGGCTGTCGTCAAAATAGCCGGCTTTTCGGCCTGTTAGCATTTTGTGAGCATAAGACTGATGGGAAACATCAAAAACGAATTTATCCTTTGGAGAATTAAAAACATAGTGAAGGGCGATTGTGGCTTCTACAAAGCCAAAGTTAGGACCAAAATGTCCGCCAATTTTTGTAAGGCGGTTAAAAAGTCCCTCGCGTATTTCATCAGCTACCTCTGGAAGCTGGGAAACTGAAAGTTTTTTCAAATCTGAAGGTGAGTTAATTGTGTCTAAAATCATGGGTATTTTCTCCTGAGGGGGCTGTCCAAAAAGAAAAGTTTGCGGTGGTTGAGGTTCTCGTCCGAAGGCGCGAAGCAAACACCAGATATAGTGTAAATGGTCATTACTTCGCTTCGCTCCGTGCGCAAGCGGGCGACAGGCGCAATGACCGCAGTCACTAAACTTATTAGACAGCCCCGATATATATGTAGCCGTTAAAAAATTGCGTGAGCAATTTTTAGGCTATCCCTTGGTATAGGTCGCCGGTCAGAGCGGGCGGTGTTCTATAGCAAAGCAATCGAGTTTGCAACGCAAACGTCGCGAAAAAAAATTGCGATGCATCAATATTTTAGCCTTACTTAGTTGAATTAGTAACGCTATGTCACTTATATAAAGTATACGATTTAAAAGGTTGCTTGTCAATACTAAAAAACGATTTAAGTAACAAAAAGTTGCTTATGAAAAAGAATAAAGTTATTACTTTCTTATAAATTTTTTATCCTGTTCAGGGATTTTGTCATCAGAAACATAGCGTTCGATTGTCATGTGAAGGTCGTATTTTTCGCGGAGAGAGGCAATTGTTTTCATCATTGGTGAGGCGTGGTGCAGATCAATCGCTTGCTGATTTTCCCAGAAGTCGATTAAGAGGATGGTTTCGCTGTTATCATCGCCGCAGGCTTCTTCTTCAAAGGGCAGGTAATATTCATAGCGAAGATTTCCTTTTTCTGAGCGGATTTTTTCAACGGTTCCGCTGGAAATCATTTCCCGGGCAAAGGCCTGAGCCGCACCCTTTTTTCCTGTGTAACGAAGATTTACTGTGATTGCCATTTAGTACTCCAATTATCTATATAACTCGCCCATAAAATACTGTTCCTGAAAACTAATTGCTTTTAGAATTTCCTGATCTGTGTAAGGTCTGTCATCCAGAGCAACAATCCATTTATCTTCAATATCGTTTAAGCGATGATAAACTCCGATGATTTTTCCTTCAAAAGTTTGCAGCGGCTTATCTGTGCCAAAAACATAAACATCCTGTTCGGCTCCATCTCCTGCAAAAACGCCGTCCACATAGCCGTAGTTTATCGGGTAAATCATTTCTTTGTGTCGTGGATGAGCTGAGCCAAGAGGTCGGTCGATTGTGCCTTTTACAGTTTTTCCGATGATGCCGCTGTAATCTTTGCGATCAATTTTCATCTGATAAATAAGGGTCTGCTCCCCGTGGATGTCTGTGGCGGTTTGCAAAAAAGAAAATCCAAAGTTTTCATAAAGGCCTTTCTGGTCTGTGGAAATATAAAGCTGCTTAAAGCCCTGGGCTTTTGCAAGACCATAAATGTGTTCAATCAATTTGCCAATGCGGCGTTTTCCTCGGAAGGTGGGGAAGGTGTAGACAAAGCCAATCCAGGGGGTAAGTTCTGTGTCTGGAATGTCGTCGTGTTCAGCAAAGGTACAAAAGGAAATCAGGCTGTCGTCTTGAGTCAGCAAAAAGACTTTTGATTTTTCTCCACAAAGCATTTTAAACTGCCCGTCAGAAAGAAGCTGAAAAAGATATTTGCCAGCCCGCCAGTCGGACTCACCGATTTTTGTCAGCCAGAATTTTTGCTCGCTGGCCGTCAGCTGAAAATAATCATTTATCTGAAAGTTTTGAGTATCTGCCATAGTTTAATTGAATCATTTTTTCAATAGTTTTGCTATAAAGTGTGAGATGGTTGCAAACAAAATGATGATTGAAAGGTAGTCCAAGGAAAAGAGGATGTAGCCGCGTTCCAGATCAAAGAAGAAAAACTGCTGCTGCAAAATCAGGTACTTCCAGACTCCCCGGATGATGAAAGCGTAAATGCCGTAAGCACAAACCAGGGCAAGGAGAATATTAAAGATGATTCTGCCAAATCTGGCATTTGCTGCAGTTTTATTGTCAGATTTTGCTGGTTCTCTGTCATTCTGAATTTCTGACTGCCGGTTAACCTGGCCATTGTCAACTTTTTTTGCCTGTTTTTTCTGCTTTATCCTGTTTGCAATTATCCCCACATGCAGGCCGATATGCAACGACATAAAAAGATAATACCAGTGACTTGCAAGCAGATGGGCAATGCGGGCAAAGCCAAGACCACCCTGGATGTTCAGAAAAGTGAAAATGTGATTGGAAAGAATAATTCCACTTATCATCAAAAATATTGTGCAGATCAAAATACTGCAGTTTATGACAGTCTGCATTACGCGGTAGGGGTTGTATTTTCCGCGGAAAATTGCACTGTACCAGCGGCGGTTCAGCGCGATGTGAACGCCCCACAAGACAAAAAGAGCTACTCCTAAGATTTCATGCACAATGTCTTTCGGGAACAAATAGTTTCCGCCCATAAGGATGATGGAGAGGATTGTCATTGTAATGTCTACGGACATTCTGATTTTATTCATATACATTCCTTAAAAAATGCGTTAGGGATTGTAGGGGCGGCGAAGCCGTTTCGTAGTGACGGTGCTTGAGCGGTTCCTGAGCCTGTCGAAGGACTTGTCGAAAGCATCGGAACGAAGGAATGGAGGCGATAGCCGGTTCTCGCAACGAAGTTTCAAGCGATCCCGAAAAGCCCGACGTAGCGAGTTTTCTTGTTTTTGCGTAGCAAAATGCGAACCCTTTGGTGAGCAAAAGAAAACTCGGTAAGTGAGCGAAGCGAACGGCGAAAGCCCCTATTGTAACAAACCTTCTATATAATTCTTAACGTCTGCACCAGAGCCGCGGGTAAAATCTTTTCCACCCTTAAAGTCTACGCCCTTAGCAAACTTGGCAAGATTACTTCCGCTGCGACCAAGACCGCTGCCACCGCTGGTACAAAGAGTAATCATTTTTTTGCCTGACCAGTTCTGGCTTTCAATAAAGGTGTAAAGGATTTTTGGAGCATAAGCCCACCAGATAGGGTAACAAACCACAACTGTGTCGTAGCTAGAGATGTCAAAAGCGCCGCTTGTAACGGAAGCGGAGTTACCATCGCCGCTATTAGAAACTATAGATTTAATTGCAGGACGACTTTTTGGGTCGTTGCATTCAATAGAAGAGAGGGATTTTTTGTCGTGCCAGTTTAAGTCTGAGTTTGTGTATTTGTGAAGGGGCTGGATTTCGAAAATATCTGCTCCCATTTCTTTTGCGGCATTTTTTGCCATGCGCTCTGTAGTTCCTGTAGCGCTGAAGTAAACAAAAGCAACGCTCCCTGTGTTTCCTGAGTCTGTGGAAGGAGTCTCAGGGTTTGCTGAAAGACCTGTCATCATTAAGCCTCCGATTAAAAGTGAAAGAATAAGTTTTTTCATAATGTTCCTCCTGAGAGAAGCAGCTGTGCTGCTTCCTGATTAATTGAAAGCCGTTAAAAAAATTGCGATGCAGCAATTTTTTAGCTTTACCACTTATTATTATAATACTTCAAAAACTGCTGTTACATAGCCTTTGCCCAAAATCTTTTTGAGCTCGGCTTGTGTAATAGCGGTGGTTGAGCTGGTAACGGAGTTTTCCGCGCCGCTTGTTGAAACCACCTTTCCAAGGCGGGTAAAGTTCCAGTTGTTAGTGTCATAATAAATTGTAATCTGATTTCCCTGATACAGGATGATATCGCCGGCTGTAGTGGTAATCTGCCTGTCATTTCGGGGAAGGGATGAACCGATGGGACCATATTTTTCAAAGTTCCCGTAGTCAATCATTTTTACAGTGAGCGGCCCTTTTTGTAAAAGCTCATAAAAGGCAGTGGCAGAAGAATTGTCTTCCAGAGTGGCGGTAAGCTTGTGGTTTCCGCTGTCGCTTGCAATTTTAATAGAGATTTTCATATTTGTATGTGCTCCTTGGTCTGATGAGTTTGCTACCTTGCTGTCGTTTGCACAGGCGGTGGAGGAGAGAAGAAAAACTGATGTAATAAGTAACAATAATTTTTTCATAAAAACTCCTTTGAGGGGGGCGTTGTGGGGGGCATCCCCCCGCTGGGAAGGTAGGACGCAACGAAGTGCGGCCGTAGGGAGGGGCTCCTCCCTCTCTTCTTTTTATAAGCAACGCTGTGTTACTTAACTTAAGTGTATGACATAAGTGGTGACTTGTCAATACTAAAATTAGTTTTTAGTGACAAAAAGTTGCTTATTGCAAAAAACTTTTTATTGTGCTATTCTATAGACATGGCAGACTATATCCGTGCAAGAAGCGATGAACACAAAGAAGAAAGACTTTCTCAAATCAAAGGGGCCACGGCTGAACTTTTTGAAAGCGCCCCTTATTCAGAGATTACCCTTACAACTATTGCAGAAAAACTTGGCTGGTCCAGGGCAAACCTTTATAAATATGTAACCACCAAGGAAGAGATTTTTCTTGAAATTTCTGCTGAAAAAATGACAGCTTATTACAGTTCACTGCTTTCGGCTTTTCCTGAGGGAAACAATTTTACGCCGGATGTGATTGCTGAAGTCTGGGCTGGAATTGTAAATGCAAATCAGGACTACATGCGTTATGTTTCATATCTTAATCCTGTGATAGAAACTAATGTAACGGTGGAGCGCCTTGCAGTTTTTAAAAAGAAATACTATGACCAGGCTTATGCCTTCCGCGACAGACTTTCGCAGATGCTGAGCATCAGTCAGGACGCAGCTTATAAAATCCAGCTGGACGTATTATTTTATGCTTCTTCAAATGCTGTTTGCTGCTACAAAAATCCTTTAGTTCAGGAAGCTCTCAAGCAGATCAATATTACTCCTCCGCAGATGGATTTTTACAGTGACATGAGGAATTTTATTAAAATGCGGCTGGACTGGAAAGAATAGGTTAAAGATTGGAAAGAAAGTGCTCTGAATTTATTATGGTTTTCAGGGATGAAGCTTGTTATTAAATCCATCCGCGCCTTATATGAGCCTTTCAATATTGATAAAGAGAATTCAGAAAATTTGCACAAGCTGATTGATAGTTTAGCAGGGGATAAATCTAACTTATTTTTATCAACGGCACGGCGCCGGGTCTAGCCATCATATTAGGCAGCCAGATTAATAAGAAGCAAAACATAGTTGAGGCCCAGCTACTCATAAATATGGCCTGTCTGATTAGGTAGGAAGTAAAACTAATCTTGACTTTATATATTGCATACAATAAAATCGTTAACAATAAATAATAAATCCTAATCTGAGTAATTGAGGAGATTCGATATGGATACAATTTCTTTTTCAAGAAAAATACTCAGCTATTGCTTAAAAACAATAGTATTTTTAGCAGCTGTAATTGGCACCTGTCTTAGCGCCTATGCCGGAAGAAATTCTTTTATGGGTGGCTCTACTGTTTTTATGTATTTTACAATACAATCCAACATTGCGGTTGCGATTATCAGTCTGGCGGGTTGTTTTCTGCTGGCTTTTAATAAGCCGGTAAGCAAAGTATGGCATGTCATTAAATTTGTAGGAACAGTTTCAATCACACTTACAGGAATTGTATTTTGCTTTGTTCTTGCGCCAACTCTAAAGACAAATGCCTGGAATATTCAGAATATTCTTACTCATGTTGTGGTTCCTCTTTTTGCAATTGCGGATTTTTTTGTAATCGCATCAACAACTCAGATAAAATACCGGAATGTTTTCTATGTAATTATTCCTCCGCTTTTGTATGCAATCTATGCGGGCATTGGTTATGTAAAAGGCTGGCAGTTTGCAGAAGGCATTAATTATCCATACTTCTTTTTGAACTGGGGTAGTGAAGCTGGTGCTTTTGGCTTTACAAGAGGGCTTCCTTTTATGGGAACTGCCTGGTGGATTCTTGCCCTTCTTTTATTCCTGATTTGTGTGGGATTCTGTTATCTGACAATTTCCAACTGCATCAATCGAAAGTGCGTCAAATAAAAACTAGAAGCTTTTTTACAGCCTGACTTGGATTTCGTCTTTTGCCACAAGATTTTCCGGGGTAACCTGACATTCTACTGCAACTACTTTTACCCCCGCTTCTACTGCAGTTTTTAGGGCATCGGCAAAATCTGCGTGGGTCTGGCGGTTAGGGGTAAAATATTTACAGCCGGACATCTGAACAATTAGCAGAATCATACATTCGTATTGGCCACTTTTGGTAAAGGAAGTCAGTTCCTTCACATGCTTCAAGCCGCGGAGGGTAGGGGCATCCGGAAAAAGGGCCACGCCATTCATCTCCAGGGTAACGCCTTTTACCTCAATAAGCATTTTGTGTTTCCGCCCTTCTTTGTCCTTGTATTCGGCGTAAAAATCAAAACGGGAATCTCCAAGGGTGTACTCAGCTTTTAGCAGACTGAGGTCTGGAAAATATCTTTTATTCTGGCGAATCCATTCTTCGGCAACTTTATTTGGTGCCTGGCTGTCCATGTTGATGAGCAGACTTTTTTCTGCAATTTTTTCAACTCCAATCAAATCATACTTTGTTTTTCTTGCTGAATTTTGGCTTTCTTCAAGGTAAACAGTGGCATTAGGGAGAAGCAGTTCTTTACAACGGCCGGTATTTTTTACATGAACAGTTTCAGTTTTTCCATCCAGCAGCACATGGGCAATAAAGCGGTTTGGACGGTCTATAAAAACGGCTTTTCGAATATGGGCGTAGCGCATAGGAGGATGCCTTTACTCTTTATAATTTAATTTTCATGCAAGATTCAAAAACGCATCTTTCGCTTTCTTTTATGTGAATATAAAATTTTCCCGGAAGCTGGGAATCTTCTTTTTTGTAAACCTTAAGAATTTGTCCTTCCTTGCTTTCTCCGGTATAGTGAACTTCAAGATCTGTGATTTCGTGGGACTGGAGAAAATCATCTGAGAATACGCAAAGGGCAAGCTTAATGTATTCAATATTATTCATGTGATGGGACATATCAATTTGGGATGAACGAATCTGCTGTTCAAACACAAAGTCATCTTCTGAAAAGTCAGAAGGGAAGCGTTCAAAAGGCTCTTCAAAAACTGCGGCAGGGAAGTTTTCTTTTGGATATGGAAGGTTTGTAATTTTCAGCGGGCGATGATTTTCCAGACTCAGAACGCAGGCTTCCTGATTTGCAACAAGAAGGGTTTTTCCGCTTTTATCAAGGAACTGTGTATTAACATGGGTGCGCATTCCCAGGTTATCGATAGGGAAGGTGCGGGCTGTAATGATTTCACGCCAGTCTGGTCGACGTTCAAAATGAACTTTTGTTTTTATGAATACCCAGAAAGCGTTGAACTTTTCCCGGTAAATTACGCCATCGCAGGCCATTGCGTTAAAACTTTCAGTAAGGTTATCCTGTACAAGTAAAACAGACTGAGCCACTCCCATCCGAACAGATGAATCAATAAATGCGGAAGAAATCTCCCGCTCAGTTTCAAAAATCAAATTATCATTCATAGGCCTTATGATAATGTTTTTACAGGAAATCTAAAAGTCTAAAAATGCCATATTGTTGAGATAGCAAATAATGAATATAATATTGATGCCCTTTTAAAAATCCGCTTTTGGAATGGGGCTTGCTATTAAAACACGGGTTCGCCAGCGGCCCTTTATAGAAAGTTAGCCTAAAAATTGCTTCCGCAATTTTTTTAACGGCTTCCTTATATTTTTTTTGAGAATAGCAGAACATTCCATAATCAAAATAGCATTCTGCCACATCAGGATGATATTCTCCAAGGACTTCTGAATAAATTTCCAGTGCATCTGAATAGAATTTTTCTGCTTCCTTGTTTTTTCCCTCTTTTTGATAAATTGATGCAAGGAGTCTGTAACTTGCTGCAGTTTGTGAATTGAAATCTCCAAGACTTTCCTGCTGGATTTTTAATGCTTTTTCTGCATATGATTTTGCATTTTTCAGTTCGTCTTTTTCTAGCATGAGGCCGGAAATATCTGCATAAAGTGAGGCAGTCTTTGGGGAAGAAAGGTCCTCTCCCAGAATACATAAATCAATGGCTTTTTCAAAATATTCCTGAGATTCAGAAAACTTTCCCTGTAATCTGTAAACTTTTGCAATATTACTGTAAACTTCCGCAACTTCGTTTTTTCCAGAGTTGCTGCTTTCTTCTGATTTACCCTTTGACCAAGAGTCGCCGCTTGTTACAGGGCCGATTTTCTCCATTTTTTGATCAAGATTTTTATAAATTTTCAGGGCTTTTTCATAATAGAAAAGCCCATCCTCGAAATTCTGAATGGCTGTATTTACAAGCCCCAGATTGTTGTAACAGGAAGCACACTCTTTTGTATTTTCTCCAAAGATTTTTTTTGCAAGATCAAAAGCTGTCTGATAATATTCCTGAGCAGAAAAATAATCTCCCAGTTCAAAGCTTGTTCTTCCAATGCCCATGTATATAGAAAAAAGCTTTTCATCTTCAATTTCTAATTCATCAAAAATTTCCAGAGCTTCTTCAAAACAGTCATATGCAAGATATAAATCCTGGTCAACATCACTTCCGTAAAGATAAGCGTAGCCCTCGCTTTTTAATTCCAGTGCTTCTTTTACCAGCTTATTGCCGGCTTTTGAAATTGCTTTATCAGCCTTACCTGGAGCTGCAAAGAAAAATGTTGTGAAGACAAAAATACTTGCCACAAAAATAATAATTTTTTTCATTTTTTTACCAAAAACATCCCTTGAAAATCGCCAGACACTAATTTCAGCCTGAGGAAAGCGGACATATTTCTAATTTTACAAAAATTATAACATGAAACAAGAAAGATTTGCACTAAGGACAAAAAGCAGGAGGACGAAAAGCCGGACAAAATCAGGCGGAATAAATATGAAAATTTCATCAAATGCTGATATAATATAATTCAAATGTGAGGGATGTATGGATTATTCAGATATTCAGAAAAGTGAAAAAGAAGATTATAGATTAAAGATGGCACTAAGCAGATATAAGAAATCCAGGCTAATTGATGAAGAAGAAATTTTCAGAATGACTTCTGTAGAAAAAATCATTGATGCCTTAATAGAAAATCTGAAAACAGAGTATGTAGACGTTCTAACTCCTGTCACATACA
>JAILKG010000037.1 GCA_024693915.1 Treponema sp. | reverse complement strand
GAGGAACTATTATATGCCGCTTTCGCGGCAGCCACAAACAGAGTCTTTTTGCTTCGCGCACTTCGTGAGTCCGCAGCACGCTTTCCCCGTTGCAATTTTTTATGTATAGAATCAATAATGCGTTTGCCCTGTTATCCCCACTGATTTTTCGTGCAAAAATACCAAATTTCTGCTATAATTTAAGAGTCATGGCATTCGAAGCCTCATTCCTGCTTTGGATTCAAGAAAATCTAAGATGCTCATTTTTGTCCAGCATTCTGGTTCCATACACAATGCTTGGAAATTTTGGACAGATATGGATTGCTTTCATTATTTTTCTTTTTATTTTTCCAAAGACAAGAAAAGCAGGATTACTTACACTCATCGCCTTTTTTGCTTCCTGGCTTTTAAATGAATACGGCCTCAAGCTCCTTGTAAACAGAACTCGTCCATTCCTTCAGATTTCTGAACTTACCAGTCTTGTACCAGCACCCTACGGCTCATCTTTTCCATCTGGCCACTCAGCAACCTCCTTTGCCTGCGCCCTTGCAATTCTTTTAACCACAAACAAAAAAATTGGAATTCCTGCCCTCTGTCTGTCCTTTGTGATGGCCTTTTCAAGACTCTATGTGGGAGTTCACTACCCTACAGATGTTCTTGCAGGCATAGCTTTTGGTTCACTTATCGGATTTTTAGTTGTCTTTATAGCAAAAAAAGTTCCAGCAAAAAAACAAAAGGAAAATAAAAATGACAAAAACGAATCTCCTGAAAATCCTTAAAATCCCAGCTTTTATTATTATTCTTCTGCTTTTTTTATTTCTTGCCCTCGTTCTCTTTCTATCTGTTACGGAATACAGACCTAAAGATGTTGAAGATTTATCATTCACCAGCGGTCAGAAGCAGCTGGAAATCAATAAAAAGCATTCCATTCTTACCTGGAACATTGGCTATTCAGGCCTTGGAAAATATGAAGATTTCTTTATGGATGACGGAAAAAAAGTTCAGCCAGATTCAAAAGAAGTTATGCTTTCATACTTTAACGGAATAAAAAACACACTTAAGGAAAATCCCAGCGATATCATATTTTTTCAGGAAATAGACATAAACTCAAAACGCAGCTGGCATTTGAATCAGTATGAAGAGCTTAAGGCTTTTACTCAAAAAGAAGGCTCCTTTACCTATAATTATAACTGCCTTTACGTTCCCTATCCTCTTCCTACAATCGGCAGGGTTCAGAGCGGACTTGCCCTTCTTTCTGATTATAAAATTGACCAGTCACAGAGAATTTCCCTTCCAGTTCCATTTAAATGGCCGGTGAGCATTGCAAACTTAAAGCGCTGCCTTTTAACGCAAAAAATTCCCCTTTGTCAGAATGGAATAGAAAGTGAAAAAAAGCTTCTGCTTGTAAACTTCCATCTGGAAGCCTTTGATTCAGGGGAAGGAAAAATTGCTCAGACCAGACGCCTGATGGAAGTTCTGACTGCCGAATACAAAAAAGGAAATTATGTGATTGCAGGTGGTGATTTTAACCAGCGCTTTCCAGGTTCAACAGCTTTTCCACCATACTGGACAGACGGCTGGCTTCCAGGCAACCTGGAAATTCCAGAAAGCATGATTGAGGAAGGCTGGCACTTTGCCTATGATGATTCAAAACCTACCTGCCGTTCAAATGCAAAAGTCTACACCGGTCCACAGGCAGAAGCCCGTGACTGGCAGTATCACGCTATAGACGGTTTTTTGCTTTCTCCAAATGTAAAAGAACTTGGCACCCGGGTAATTGATGAAAACTTTGAAAACTCTGATCACAACCCGGTCTATCTGGAATTTACATTGGAATAAATTTTAAGAGAAGCCACTGAGGAAGCACAACTATAGAGAAAAAGAGCAGACTTATCCAGGTAAAGGTTTTGATAAACTTCAGACCCTGACCCGGATATTCCCTTACATATAATCTTAAGTTAATAACACTGGCAAGACTTCCAATTATTGAACAGAGGCCGGCAGAGTCCAGACCATACAAAAGGGCTGTAAGATTTTTTGTAAATGGCCAGAGCACAATGGAAGCCGGAACATTGGAAATCACCTGACTGAGCAGTATACTCCACACATATTCGTGGCCGCCAACATGACTCATCAAAAATCCGCTTATTTTTGGATTTCTGCACACAGACGAACTGAACACAAAAAAACAGAAAAATGTCAGGATAAGCACATAGTCAGTCTTTAAAAGAATTTTTCTGTCAAAAATCAAAAGAGATATAAATACTCCCAGAGTGATATAAGGCCAGAGATTTGTTCGGCTGACAATGGAAGCGACAACAATAACAAAAAGAGTAACGTAGAGAATTTGTTTGAAATAATTCTTTTTGCCGAAAGTCTGAGACTGGCCGTCTTCCCTATGTTTTGGTTCAGAAAAGCCTTCTCTTTTTTTTGCAATAAAATAAAGCCCATGGATAAAAATAAAAAGCAAAACAGCGCTGAAAAGCCATAATGGAAGCATTCTGAGCATAAAATTTGGAGCAGAAACTCCGCTCTGGGTAAAAAGAAAAAGATTCTGAGGACTTCCAAAAGGAGTTAAAAGGCTTCCGCGAATGGCGGCGATATTTTCAAAAGTAAGAACAGGCAGAATAAGTTCTTCATTTCCGCTTTCCCTAAAAAGGATGATTGTAAGGGGAACGAAAATAATCAGAGAAACGTCGTTTGTAACGAACATTGAAGAAAGAAAAACAGAATAGACAAAAAAACAAGTCAAAAGGGGAAGTTTTTTTACCCGCCGGGTTAAACTCAAAACAGGTTCAAAAATATTTTCCCGCTTAAATCCTTCCAGAACGGTAATCAGCATAAAAAGAGTAGCCAGAGTATGCCAGTTGATATCTTTTAAGAGAGTCCTGTCCGGCGGAGTGATAAAAAGGGAAACAAGAGCCGCCAGCAGGGAAACGCTGAGCATTATATCTTTTTTAAAAAGAAAAGCAATTTTTGTAAAAAAAACTTTTAAGGAAGGTTTGGACATATGCAGAGTATAACAATTTTTCCCCTAAAGGGCTAGAAAGATTGACGGTATAAAAAAATTACAGAAGTGTCATCTTCTTCGTTTTCAAAAACCTCAATTTTTGAATAAAATCCTTATTCCCATAGCTAAAGAGCTTTTCGAGACGAGATTAAATAAAATCAGCCGGATTTACTTCACAAGATTCGCTGTATTTTTTCAAGAACTCTTCCTGAGGGAGAGGTTTTGAAAAATAGAAACCCTGAAGATAATCACAGCCAAGTTTCTGCATTCCCCGGGCCATATCTTCATTTTCAATTCCTTCTGCAGTAACTGTAAAGCCCGTTCGCTTAAAGGATTTTATAAGAGCAGGAAGAATTTCTTCGTGAGTTTTAAAATAGTCCCAGACAATTTCCATATCCAGTTTAATGTTAATAAATGGATAATGATTCAGTCGGGTAACATTGGAGTAGCCCGAACCAAAATCATCCAGAACAAACTTAAAGCCAGCGCTCTTCATGTTCTGAATCTGTTTTTTGAGGATTGCATAGTCAATCATGGCCTCTTCAGTAATTTCAAGGTGAATCTGTTCGGCTTCAACATTGTATTTTTTAAGAATTGCGGAAAATCGTTCGCAGAGGTCGTTTTTCAGAAACTGAAGAGGAGAAAGATTTACATTGATCCAGGAAAGTCCCAGAGCTCTTATATCGTACTTGCTCACAAATTCGCAGGCTTTTTCAAACATCTGTTCACCAAGAAGGTTAATAAGACCGTTCTTTTCTGCAACAGGAATAAAAACTGTAGGAGCCATTACGGTGTCATCAGGCAGACGGATTCTTGCCAGTGCTTCTGCCCCCACAAGCTTATAATCCTGAGAGGAAACCAGAGGCTGCAGGAACATTTCAACCTGGCGGGATTGAACGGCATTTCGCACAATTCGCTTGATATCTGAATTCTTTTCAATTATTTTAAGAGTTTCGTCGGAAATAACCGTATCATTGTGCACAATGGAGTTCTTGGAATTAAGAGCCGTGAGCATTCCCTGTAAAAATTTTGGCGCATCACCTGAATTAAAATCCTTCTGAACTTCAATAAAACGGACATCCAGATATAATTCAACCATCTGATTTTCGTCAATCCATGGATAAGAGAAACGCTTTCTTACATTTTCTTTTATATCTTGTGTACATTTTTCTGGAGAAATAGTGCTCTTGTGAAAAAACCTTTCCAGAAAAGTTCCTGCAAATCTGGAGGTATTTCCTGCAAGAACAAAGCGACCATTATTAACATAGAAAACATTCAGCTTTGGATAAGATTTTTTAAGAAATTCTGAAATAGAGGCTATACCGAAATTCATTTTTGAATCAGTATATATTTCCCTCATATCGTCGTAATCCTGAATTATAATTCCAAGAATTACTGAACGCCTGTACTTATCTTCTTCCAGAAAGAGGGAAAGAGCGTCCAGATTGAAGGCTCCGCTTTTTGCATCCATGTAGTTGGAGGAGTTTTCAAATGAAAGATAAATTACCAGAATGCTAAGCAGACAGAAGAAATCCATTATCAGGTAACGAGGGAAGCATAAACGAATCACATAACCTGCAAGCAAAATCACGTTAAAAATAATTGCATACACAACCGAAATTTTATTAAAACGGGTTCTGTATGAAATAAGCAGAACAATAGCAAGTATACAATAGAAGAAAGCACAGATATAAATTGAATTGTAGAGCGCCCCCTTGTGATAGCCCAGATTATCAATTTTAAAAATCGTTGGTGTAAAAAAGTTTGCAATTACAACCATAAAACAAAGCCAGAAGACCAGATAAACCAGGAACATCAGCTTTTTTTTCTGTTTAGCACGATGAGTAAAAAGAAGTACTGTAAAATGAAAGAAAAAAGTACACCTGAAAAGGAAAAGCACAAAATATAGAATATTAATTGCCTTAAGAAAAAGCAGTGGATATGCAGTATAATTATCCAGACACTTAGAAGAAATAATATCTACAATAATCATGGCTATTTCCAGCAGAACAAGGCGCATGAAGGACCTGTTTCTGCTGATTGAAAGATGAGGCTGCAGTTTATAGAACAAAAAGAAAGTTACAAGGATAATTATATTCGGAAAGACAAAATCATAGTTCCACACACATCCCCCTTAAGACATCCTTACTGGATTATCTTTTTCACACCTTAAACTTTCCTACTTCCTGAGACAGCGCTTCAATACTGCGTTTTGTATCAAGAGTAAGCATATTTACGGTATTAACGGCATCTGTAATCTGGTCGGCACCGCTTGCCATTTCATTCATTCCGCCGTTAATTTCTTCAGTAATTACGGCCATATTTCTGGCTTCTTTTGAAATTTGAGTAGTACCGTCAATCATTTCAACTGAACTTCGCTGAACATTCTTTGTAATGTCGTTCAGGATATTAATTGATTCAAGAACACCCTTACTGTTTTCAGACTGTTCTTCCATAGTCATGCGGATAGTCTCTTCCTGCAGGGAAACGTTCTGCACCTCTTTTTCAATGGCAACGAACTTTTCAACAACCTCGCCGGAAAATTCAATAACAACATTGATGGAATCTGTAATCTTTTTTAAGGCGCTTTCAATTGTTTTGGTCTGTGTAGCAGAAGATTCAGCCAGTTTTCTAACCTCGTCGGCAACAACGGCAAAACCTTTTCCTGTATCACCGGCATGAGCCGCTTCGATTGCTGCGTTCATAGCAAGCAGGTTTGTTTCTTCCGCAATGCTCTGAATTACATTACTGATTTCCATAAGACCACGGGATTCTTCTGCAACTTCCTGAATGGCAGTAGTAATTTTATCCAGAGCAGCCTTACCTGACTCAGAGTTTGCAGAAAGCCGTTTGATATTTTCAGAGTTTTTTATAAGGGTTGAAGTTGCTCCATCCATATTCTGAATTAAAATACCAATGGAAGCAGATGATTCTGAAATATTTTTTGCCTGCTGAGTAATCAGTTCGTTAAGCTTTTCAACACCAATAGTTATCTGATCCATTGTGCTGCTGGTTTCAGTAACGCTTGCAGACTGATTAACTGTCTGCCCCTTTATGCTCTTGATGTTGGCAGAAATTTCGTTTACAGCAGAAGCAGTTTCTGTCATATTTGTGCTTAAATCGGCACCAACATTGCTGAGTTTTTCTGACTGAGCCTGTACTGTGGAAACAAGGTCGCAAATCTTATCGAAGGTTTCGTTAAAGTAAAGCGCCATCTGACCAATTTCGTCATTGGCAGAAATGTTGATTCTCTTAGTTAAATCTCCCTCACCTTCAGAAATATCCTTCAAAATTCCAGTGAAAGACTTAATCGGCCCTACAATTCTTAATGACATGAAAATTCCGATAGCCAGAAGAATAAGGGCAGCAACCAGACTTACAACAATTGTCTGAACCTGAATCATGTTTGCTTCCTGGCTGATGTTTCCCACATCTTCAACCAGCATATCGCTAAGGTCATTTACAAAAGCGTCTACCATTTCAGAAATTTCTTCTGCATAAGGGTCAAATTTTTCCATGAACTCGTTTCCGGCATCCGGACCGTATTTGATATAGGCCGCAGCCATCTGTTTTCCCATATCGTAGTAGCCGTCAAAAGCCTTTTTCATAGCTTCCAGTTCACTAACTTTGTCACTTTCACCATTTGATTTGTAGAAAGATTTAAACTCATCCAGAATTGAATAGAATTCATTTGCGTGATCAGCAGCTTCGTCATAACCATCGTCAAAGCCTTCCGCTCCACGGGTAGCAGAAATATCTGTAAGCCACTGCTGAACCTGAATTACATGCAGCTGCATATCCTTTGCCTTAAGAGTGTTAGGAAGGATAATATTATTTGCATTATTTGCATTTACACTGAATCTATGGGCGCCACTTACAATTATCAAACATATCACCCCGATTATCACAAGAGCAAGTACATATCCGCCAAAAATTTTAACAAAAAGTCCAATACCCTTTTTCTGCTCTTTTGCCATATAATACCTCATCAGTAGAATTTAAAAGCACACCATTGTATGCTAACTTCAATTATAAATGAGGAATATATAGAAGAAAAACAATATTTTATATTATTTGTGAGATTATACAGGCTATGCTATACTAACAAAGCGTCTTAACCATTCTTTTGTAGCGCTTTTATAGCATTTTCCCGCGATTTCTCGTGGAAGCAAAAAAGAGGACTAGCATTTTGCAGAGACTGAATATTTTAATGGGTGTAAAATGAGCCTAGGCCAGTTTTTGA
>JAILKG010000132.1 GCA_024693915.1 Treponema sp. | reverse complement strand
GCTTTTGCTCTGGCCCATGCAGTTCTTGGCTTTATCATCCATCTGATGGCAGAAAAAAGCGGTCTTGTGGGCGGCATTCTTGTAATGATTGTAGGAAATGCAATCGTTGTAGTTCTTGAAGGTATGATTGTAGCCATTCAGGTAATCAGGCTTCAGTACTACGAATTTTTCAGTAAATTCTTTAATGAAACCGGAACGGAATTCAAACCGTTCTCTTTCGTTTATGGAAAATAAAATATAGCATAATATGAGGTGTTTTTATGAACAGAAAAATTTTCTTTTTTAGTCTTCTTCTTTTTGTTGCAGGTGCATTTATGACTTTTGCTCAGGAAGCAGAGAACCAGACTTCAGAAACTGCAGTGGAAGCTCAGGCTGAAAGCACATCTTCTTCTCAGCTTAAGTATGTTGCAGCCGCTCTTGCTGTAGGACTTGCATGTATTGCAGGTGGTATTGCAGTAGGAAAGATTGGTGCTGCCGCAATGGGTGCCATGAGTGAAAACGCTGAGCTTTCTGGAAAGGCTCTTCCATTCGTAGGTCTTGCAGAAGGTATCTGTCTCTGGGGCTTCCTTGTAGGACTTCTTATTATTGTTTTGTAAGCAGTTAAAAGAAATTGGATTTTTATATTATTGGTGACAGAGAGCTGGTTTTAGCTTTCCGCCTGGCCGGGATTCAGGGAACAGCCGCTGAAAACAGAAGCGACGTTCTTGAAGCATTTAATCATGTTACCGGCCGGGGAAGTCAGACCCCTCTTTCTGTCAGTGAAGTTCCCCGGGTTTTGATTCTGACTGAGGCCTGCGCAAGCATGATTGAAGCGGAAGAAATAGCCTGGCAGAAAACAGGTAAATATCCTCTGATTGTAGAAATTCCCTGCCTGGATGGTCATGTTGAAGGCAAAAAGACTTTGACAGATGCTATTCGGGAAGCAATTGGAGTTCAGGTTTAGGTATTAACTTTATGGAAGAATTACGTTCAACAGAGATACTGGATAAAGAAATTCAATCCGACGCAAAGAAAAAGGCTGAAAAAATCCTTAACAATGCGGAAAATGAAGCAAAAGAGCTTTTGGATGGAGTTGAAACCAGACTTCAGCTGGCTCAGTATGAAAAAAAAGCAAAAAACGAGCAGAAACTTAAGGATGTGCAGAGGGATTTAGATTCGTCCCTGCCTCTGGAAAAACAGCGCTTCCTTGTTTCTTATATACAGTCTTCTATCGACAACAGCATGAACGACTATTTCTGTTCACTTTCTGAGGCAGAAACCCTTGCTCTTTTTTCAAAAGAACTTACAAAATACAGGGATACAATCGCTTCTTCTAAAGTAAGGGCCTTTGTTTACGGACTGAACTCAAAGGAAGCAAAAAAAGAACTGGAAAAATCTATTCAGGTTTTAAGCGTTGAAGAAACTGAATTTAATAAAATTCTTCCGGAAAAGGATTTTTCTCTTTCAAAAAAACGAGGAATCATCCTTGAAACTGAAGATAAAAAAATCCGCATAAGGCTTACTTTAAGCGAAATTGTAAGTCAGCTGGAAGAAAAATACAGGGAAGAACTTTACGAAACCCTTTTTGACGGGGGAATAAACTGATGGTTGAAGGAAAAATTACCAGAATTTCAGGACCGATTGTATTTGCAGAAGGTCTTGATGCCTGCGGTTTGTACGATGTAGTTAGCGTAGGCGAAAAACAGCTTATTGGTGAAATTATCAGACAGTCCAAGGGTAAATCTACCATTCAGGTTTACGAAGAAGATACCGGTATGCACGTTGGAGAAAAGGTTCTTTCAAGCAACAGACCTCTTTCCTTGAAACTGGGACCTGGACTTGTAGGAACAATTTACGACGGAATTCAGCGTCCATTAAAGAGTATGTCAGAAAAGGCTGGCGCTTTTATTCTGCCAGGTGACCGTTCTGAGCCTCTGGATTCTGAAAAAAAATGGCATTTTGAGCCTGCGGAAGGAATAAAAGAAGGCAGCCAGATTTCTGCCGGAATGGTTTTAGGTACTGTAAAGGAAACGGAAAGTATCACTCAGAAGATTATGGTAAGTCCTTTTATTCGCGGAAAAGTTTTGAAAACTTTTAAGGGCGAAGGGGAATACACCGTTGATGATATAATTGCCACTACTGAACTGGACGAAGAAATTGCTTTAAGCCAGTACTGGCCGGTAAGAAAAAGCCGTCCATATGCAGATAAACTTGCTGTAACTGAACCTCTTATCACAGGACAGAGGGTAATTGATGTTTTCTTCCCACTTTCAAAGGGTGGAACAGCCGCTATTCCTGGCGGTTTTGGAACTGGAAAAACAATGACCCAGCATGCCATTGCAAAGTGGTGCGATGCTGACTTAATCGTATATATCGGCTGCGGTGAGCGTGGTAACGAGATGACTGAAGTTCTTACAGAATTTCCGGAACTCATTGACCCTAGAACAGGCCGCTCTATCATGGAAAGAACTATATTGATTGCAAATACTTCCAACATGCCTGTTGCCGCCAGAGAAGTTTCCCTTTATTCAGGAATTACTCTGGCAGAGTATTTCAGGGATATGGGACTTCACGTAGCGATTATGGCTGACTCTACCAGCCGCTGGGCGGAGGCTTTGCGAGAACTTTCCGGCCGAATGGAAGAAATGCCTGCAGAAGAGGGCTTCCCTGCCTATCTTCCAACCAGACTGGCTTCCTTTTATGAGCGGGCCGGCCGCGTACAAACTTTGTGCGGGCAGGAAGGTTCTGTTTCCATTATTGGAGCAGTTTCTCCTCCGGGCGGCGACTTTTCAGAGCCGGTTACCCAGCATACAAAGCGCTTTATCCGCTGTTTCTGGGCTTTGAACAGGGAACTTGCAAATGCCCGCCATTATCCTGCAATCGGATGGATTGATTCTTATTCAGAATACGCCAGCGAGGTTAGGGACTGGTGGGAAAACCACAATCCTGCCTGGGACGATGTTAGGGCGGAAGCTCTGGAACTTTTGAAAAAGGAGCAGAGACTTGAGCAGATTGTACGTCTTGTAGGTCCTGATGCTCTTCCTTCATCTGAGCGGCTGATTTTAAAGTGCGCAGAAATGATCAAGAACGGCTTTTTACAGCAGAATGCCTTTGACGATGTAGATATGTACTGTTCTTCAGAAAAACAGATAAAGATTCTTCAGATTATGATGGATTTTTACCACAGAGCTCTGAATCTTGTAAAAAACGGCTGCCCTCTGGAAAATCTGGTTTCTCTTCCAATTTGCGAAGAAATTGTCAGAATGAAGTACACCGTAAAAAATACGGAAATGGAAAAGGCCGGCATTGTGGAACAGCATTTTGCATCCCAGATGGAAGAACTTGAAGCCGTTTACGGCCGATAAGAACTTTTTAGGCTTACTAAATATCAGAAAGCAGCAAAAGAGCTTTCTTTCAGGAGACTAATTTATGAAGGGAATAGAATACAGAGGAATCACTGGCGTTGACGGACCTATCGTAATGGTTGAACGCACAGAAAATGTTTTTTACAACGAAACAGTCTGTGTCCGTGATCGTCTTGGTGAGAAAAGACTGGGAAGAATTGTAGATTTGTCTGAAAAAGCCTGCGTTGTTCAGATTTTCGGAGATACTACAGGAATTGACCTTGCGGAAAGTTCTTTTGAGTTCCTGGATAAGCCTCTTGAACTAAGGGTTGGAGAAGGTCTTTTGGGAAGGGTTTTTAACGGCCTTGGAGAACCTGCTGACGGCTATCCGGAAATTGTTTCCTCAAAAATGGTGAATGTAAACGGAAATCCTATCAATCCTTACAGCCGTTCATATCCACGAGACTTTATTCAGACAGGAATTTCTGCAATAGATGGAATGAACTCCCTTGTACGCGGTCAAAAGCTTCCTATTTTTTCAGGTTCCGGTCTTCCTCATAATAAACTGGCAGCCCAGATTATCCGCCAGGCAAAGCTTAGGGGAAGCGATGAGCAGTTCGTAATGGTTTTTGCCGGCATGGGTATCAAATACGACGTTGCCCGTTTTTTTATCGACACTTTTGAAGAGTCAGGCGTTCTTTCCAAAGTAGTAATGTTCCAGTCTCTGGCAGATGCTCCTTCCATCGAACGAATTATGACTCCACGCTGCGCTCTTACTGCAGCTGAATATCTTGCCTTTGAAAAGGGAATGCATGTTCTGGTTGTAATGACAGATATGACAAACTACTGCGAAGCCCTGCGAGAAATTTCTACAACCAGAGGAGAAGTTCCTGGAAGAAAGGGCTATCCTGGATACCTTTATTCTGACCTGGCAGAGCTTTATGAAAGGGCTGGAAAAGTAAAGAATTCAAGCGGTTCTATCACTCAGATTCCAATTTTGACCATGCCTAATGATGATATTTCACATCCTATTCCGGATTTGACAGGTTACATCACCGAAGGACAGATTGTTCTTGACCGGGAACTGGACAGCCAGGGGCTCTATCCTGCCGTTGCCAGTCTTCCAAGTCTTTCCCGTCTTATGAAGGACGGAATTGGTCCTGAAATGACTAGAGATGACCACGCCAATGTTTCAAGCCAGCTTTTTGCAAGCTATTCCAAGGTAAAGAGTATCAGAAACCTGGCCGCCATTATCGGTGAAGAAGAGCTGGGAGAACTGGACAGGCTTTACCTGAAGTTTGGCGAAAAATTTGAAAGGGAATTTTTGAGCCAGGGTGAATACGAAAACCGTTCAATAGAAGAAACTCTTGATATCGGCTGGAGATGTCTTTCTGTACTTCCTAAGGAAGAACTCTTCAGAATTAAGGATGAACTTATCCAGAAATATCTGAAGGTTTAAGGAAAAGGAGTTTTCCAGATGGCAAAACTGAATGTAGCACCTACAAAATCCAATCTTCTTATAATGAAGGAACAGCTTACAACCGCAAGAAACGGCTATGATCTTCTGGAACAGAAAAGAGAAATTCTGGTTCAGGAGCTTATGCACATGGTGGAAAGGGTAAAACTTCTGGAAAGGGATATCGATTTTGCTGTAAAAAATGCCTATCCTGTTTTTAAAAGAATGCTTATGTCGGAGGGTGCTGACCAGATAAGGCGAATTGCCCATGACATTCACTACGATTTTGATATGCAGGAAAAACAGGTAACAGTTGCAGGGCTTTCATTTCAGACTCTGGATGTAAAACTGCCTGAAAAAAAACTCTTTTTTTCAGGCATTGGAACTTATGCTGATACTGATGAAGTTATCGATAAATTCTTTTCACTTTTGTCTCTGCTTACTCAGATGGCTTCAATCAGAACTATTGTCTGGAGACTTGCTGAAGAAGTAAAAAAGACTCAGAGAAGGGTTAATGCTCTGGACAAAATGGTAATTCCTCAGACTGAAGAGACAAAAAAATATATTGAAAACGTTCTTGAAGAAAAAGAAAGGGAAAATATCTTTGTTCTAAAATCCTTAAAGAAAAAGGCTGAAAGAAGCGGGGAGTAAAAATGGGAAAAAGTATTGTAAAAAAAGTTCTGGTATGTATTAACGGTACAAGTGAGTCCATTAAGGCTGCCATGTACACCATTCTTTTTGCAAAACAAATTGGCTGCTCTGTAAAGGCTCTTTATGTTGTTGATACGGCTACAATTAAATTTCTCCTTAACTCCAGATTTTTGGCTACTGATGAAAAAGTTCTCTACGAAAAAAAATTTAACCAGGACGGAAAACACTATCTTGAATATGTAGAAAGCCTTGCAAGAACAAAGGGAATAAAAATTGAAAGCCAGATGCGGGAAGGTTCTGTCTGTTATGAAATTATCGAAGAAGCTGAGTCCTGGGGCGCAGACATGATAATTGTTGGCGGAAAGAAAAAGCAGCCTCTTTCAAAACAGCTGAGCGATAATCCCCGGGGCAGCATAAAAGCCTGGTCTACAATCGGAAATCAGCTTATGGCATACGCTTCCTGTCCTGTTCTTGTTGTAAACAGGGAAGGAATAGAAGAAACTTTTAAGGTTTCTTAATAAGGGGAAGCTAGTGATAAACTGTTACCAGATTCTCGGAGTTCGTCAGGATGCAACTGCGGCAGAAATAAAAAGGGCCTATCGTGCAAAGGCAAAACTGCTTCACCCTGACAAGAACAGTACAAGCGATTCAGAAGCTTTTAAAACACTTGTCCGTGCCTACGAAATTTTATCCGACGAAAAACAGCGCTCGATTTTTGATTCCTCTTTCTTTACCCGTTATTCCATGAAGAAGGGAAGGGTAAATTCTTTTGATTACAGAACCTGGCTATTAGCCCGGGAAGACTACGAGAGCAGGGCAAAACTTATCTTTTTTGACCTGATGCACAACCGGGAAGACGAAGCCGTAGAAGAGTTCAAAAGAATGAGCATGAATCATCTGGATTTTAATCTTAAGCACTGGTTCAGCCGGGAAGATTTTATGGATTACGGTTACATTCTTGCAGAAGAACTTGTTCTCCGTCAGGAATATTTTGATGCAGTGAACCTTCTTGAACAGATTATCAGAATGGAATACAGTTATGAATACTTCAGACTTTTCTTTCCTGAGGTAATTTCCTTTACTCTGGGAATTCTTAAAAATCACATAGACAGGGTAATAAGCGATGAACTAGCCCTGGATGTCTATGAAAGAGCCCTGGATTTAGGCTTTTCTAAAAATGATAATGTTTTTTTTCTTTCCAGAATGGCTGAAGAATACAAGCGGCTTGGGGATGAAAGAATGAAGGAAGCCTGTCTGGAAGAAATAAATGCCCTGACAGGCAGAAAAATGCGGTAAAAGGAGATATAGAAATATATGATACGTTTAAAAAATGATGACGAAATTGCAGGAATCAGAAAGTCCTGTCATCTTTTAGCTGATATGTTTAATTATCTGATTCCCCTTGTAAAAGCGGGAATGACTACCAAAGAGCTGGATAAACTGGCCGTGGATTTTATTAAGGCTCACGGAGGAAAACCTGCCTGGTATAAGGAAGATTTTCCTGGCGCCCTCTGCATAAGTATAAACGAGCAGGTTATTCACGGAATTCCTTCAAAAAATAAGGTTATCCAGGACGGAGACATTGTTTCAATCGATGCTGGTATTGACCTGAACGGTTATATAAGCGATTCCTGTCATTCAGTTCTGGTTGGAAATGTAAAACCTGAGGTAAAAAAACTTGATGAAGTAACGCTTGAGTGTCTTCAGGCCGGAATTGCTGCCTGCAAGGTTGGAAACCGCATCAGTGATATTTCAAGAGCTGTTTACGATATTGCCGTAAAGCATGGTTACGGTGTGGTTTACGATTACTGCGGTCACGGAGTAGGACTTGATGTTCACGAGGATCCTAGCGTTCCAAACTGTCCGGGAAGCGGTTCTAATCCTAGAATTGTGCCTGGTATGGTGCTTGCAATTGAACCGATGATTAATCTTGGTGTGCCAGATGTATTTACTGACAAGGACGGATGGACTGTAATCACAGAGGATCATAAACCTTCTGCCCACGAGGAGCACACAGTTGCTGTTTTTGCTGATCACACAGAAATCTTAACAGATTTAAACTACGATAAAAAATAAAAATAAAGTTTTGTTAGAATGTAACCAAAAGCGTTCATCGTGATTATATTTAAAAAGATTAGAATTGGAGGCATTCATATATGAAAAAGTGGACAAAAGGCTTGCTGGCAGGTTGTATTTCCGCCTGTGCGGCTTTTGCTCTTGTTTCAATTTCCTGCGGAAAAATCAATGTTAAAGGAAATGCGTCAACAGTTTATGCAGAAACTTCTACCATCGTTCCGGAAGAAAGTCTTAAAATCGTAGAAGCCCTGCAGAATTCTTTCAGGGCAATCAGTAAAGGACTTTTGCCGTCAGTTGTAGAAGTTGATGTAACGGAAACAAAAACCGTTACTACAATAGACCCATTTGAAGATTTTAGAAAATTCTTCTTTGGAAACCCTGGCAGCGACCCAGAAGGTTCAAAAAAGCAGAGACAATATGAACAGAAGGGGCTGGGTTCCGGCGTAATCGTAAGAAGAACTGAAAATACTCTTTATGTTCTTACAAATAATCACGTTGCAGGTGATGCAAGTAAAATCTCAATTAAATTAAACGACGGTCGTGAGTTTGAAGGAAAACTTGTTGGTGCTGACAGCAGAATGGATATTGCCCTGGTTTCATTTGAATCAAAGGACAAGGAAATTCCTGTTGCCAGCCTTGGAGATTCTGATAAACTTCAGGTTGGCGACATCTGTTTTGCAATGGGTGCTCCATTAGGTTTCAGTCAGTCTGTAACCCAGGGTATTGTAAGTGCAAAGGGAAGAAGTGGTTCTGGAATCGGTAATATCAACGATTTTATCCAGACGGATGCAGCCATCAACCAGGGAAACTCAGGTGGACCTCTTGTAAATATTTACGGAGAAGTAATAGGAATCAATACCTGGATTGCAAGCCAGTCTGGTGGTTCTCAGGGCTTAGGCTTCTCTATTCCAATCAATAACATAAAGGGCGCAATCGATTCCTTTATTTCCAGCGGAAAAATCGTTTACGGCTGGCTTGGTGTTTCCCTTATGGAAGCTGGTAAAGAATATAAAGCAGAACTAGGCGTTTCTGACAGAGACGGAGCTCTTGCTTCCCAGCTCTTTATCGGTTCACCTGCCCAGAAGTGCGGAATGCAGCCTGGAGATTATATTGTTGAATTGAACGGACATTCTGTAAAGGATGTGAACCAGCTGGTTCGTGAAGTTGGTCTTCTGGAAGCCGGTGTTACTGCAAAATTCAAGGTAGTAAGAGCCGGAAAAGAACTTGAACTTGATGTAAAAATCGAAGAAAGAAGCGAAAAAGTTTCTTCTGATAACGGAAAGCTCTGGCCAGGTTTTGTTGCAAGCCCGATTACAGATTCTGTAAGAAAGGAACTTGAACTTGAAAATAAAGTTTCCGGTGTTGTGGTTTCAAATGTTATGGCAAAAACTCCTGCCGCTGCCTTAAGACTTCAGGATTCAGATGTAATTACGGCTGTAAACGGTGTTGCTGTAAAAAATCTTTCGGATTTCTACGGCGAACTTTCAAAGGCGGACAAGGCTGTAAACTTTGACATCTATTCAAACGGTGGAACAATTACAACCGGAACTTATAAGTTTTAATTTTATGAAATCAGCCGGATTTTTGGCTAAATAATTTATAAGCCTTCCTTTTTGTTGAGGAAGGCTTTTTTTTGTCTTCTTCTTGTACACTTATAAAAAAAGCAATAAAATACTTTTATGCTTTCTACTAGAATGAATAATCTTCACCCCTATGTTCCGGGTGAGCAGCCAAAAGACAGAGTTTATATAAAACTTAACGCAAATGAAAACCCTTATCCGCCTTGCAGAGAAGTTATTGAAAGGGCTTCTTCTTTTATCAGGGAAAATCCAAAGGCTCTTTCCCTTTACCCAGATCCAGACTCCCTTTCCCTTCACAAGGCAATTGCAGATATGCTGAACCAGACAGGCGGTGTTTTGTGCCGTGCTCAGATTGACGGAAAAAATGTAAGTCCAGCTGAAGAGGACAAAATTCCTTTCCAGGTTACTCCAGACATGATTTACACAGGAAACGGAAGCGATGAAGTTCTTTCCTTTGTTTTCTACGCTTTTTTCAGCAGTAATGAAAAACTCACCCTTCCTGAGTTCACATACAGCTTTTATCCTGTTTATGCAGGTTTCTACGATATTCCTATGGAAACAATTCCAATGAAGGAAGACTGGTCTATCGATACTGAAAAACTTCTTGCAAAGGCAAAAGAAAACAATTCCGGCATAATTTTTGCAAATCCTAATGCACCAAGCGGACTGGGGCTAAGCCGCAATGAAGTTCGCCAGATGCTTTTGAAAGCAAATCCTGAAAAGATTTTTGTGGTGGACGAAGCCTACTGTGATTTTGGTGGAGAAAGTTCAATTCCGCTTCTTAAGGAATTTAAGAATCTGGTAATTGTCCGCACTTTCAGTAAGAGTTTGTGCGGTGCCGGTCAGCGTCTTGGTTTTATCGTAGCCTCTCCTGAACTTGTAAATGCCGTTACAACTGTAAAAAACAGCCTGAATCATTTTCCTCTGGATGCTTTAAGTCAGGTGACAGGGGAAGAAGCCTGTAAAAATGCCTGTTACTATGCAGACTGTGCAAAAAAAGTCTGCAAAGAAAGAGATTCCTTTATTTCATTCCTAAAAGAGAAGGGCTGGTTTGTTAATCCTAGTCAGACAAATTTTGTACTTGCTAAATCTCCAAAAATGCCAGGAAAAGAAGTTTACGAGTTCATAAAAAAACATGGAATTCTTGTGCGTCATTTTGCAAGTAAGGGTATAGAAGACTATGTTCGCATAACAATCGGCACAGAAGAAGAAATGAAGGCTCTGAAAGACGTTATAAATTTAATGTAAATGTGAAAGGTTTGAATAAGCCTGGCACATAATAACAGAAAACTTGTATTGACTTTATGGATAAAAGTGCCAGGAAATAATAAGTGAGGTGAAATATGAAATTTCTTTGTATAAGTGATATTCATGGAAATATCAAAAATTTAAAAAAAATGGAAGAAGTGTTCAAATCTGTTGATGCCGTTCTTTTTGCAGGTGATTTTGCTGAATGCTTTAAAACAGAAACTTCTAAACCAGTGCTTGATCAGCTTATAAAAATGCACGATGAGATTTATGCTGTTCTTGGAAACTGCGATGAACCGGAATTTATTGAAGAACTGGAAGATGCCGGAATCAATGCAGAAAGAACATTAAGCTATACCCAGGGCTTTGCCATTATCGGAAGCGGTGGTGGAAGTAAATTTACCGGAAAAACTCCAAACGAGCGTGAATTAACTGACCTGATGGAAGATTTTAAGATTCTTGATTCTGCTAAAGAAGATACTGAAAATTCTGACAAGCAGGATGGAAAAACCTGGCCTAATCTTATCATTCTTTCACATAATCCTCCAAAAGGAGAAAAAGTTGATTCTTTTGCGCCAGGTATGCATGCCGGAAGCGAACTTTTAACTTCTTTTGTTCTTGAAAAAAAGCCTCTGGCTCTTGTAACCGGACACATTCACGAAGGAACTGCAATTGAAAAAATCGGCGATACTCTGGTAATTAATCCGGGAAGCCTTGGTGAAAAGGGAACTTACGCTCTTCTTACTGTAGAAAAGAAAGAAAATAACTACACTGCAGAAGCTGAACTTAAGAGCCTTGAGTAAAAAAATGGCTTTTTAATAAGTTTTCAGTATATGGCCTTAGTGCCAGAGGATTTTGACCATTCAGGTGGGGATTTTCTAGAGGCACTAAGATATGGTCATTGAGATTGTCCCAATGACCTTTTTTTTAGGTAGCTTTTGTAGAAGGGCTTTCACGGTAGCTAGCTCAAGCCACCTCTTTAATTTTTTTCGCCGGCCTTTGCAGAGAATCTTCCACAATGCCACATCAAGCAGCATTTTTATCTTTTTAGCCGGCCTCTTAAAAGTTTCAGTCAAGCGCCTTTGCAGCAGTTTCTTTATATTCTTATAATTTTAGAATTTGTCAGAACCTGATTTCCATTTTCGGTTATCAGAATATCGTTTTCAAGGCGAACGCCGCCGCTTTCTTTTTCGTAAAGTCCAGGTTCAAGGGTTACAATCATGCCCTTTTCAAAAGTAATTTCTTCGTCCATTTTAGAACTTACCCGGGGATATTCGTGAATTTCAAGTCCGATTCCGTGGCCCAGAGTGTGGGGCATGTGTTTTCCTGCGGCTTGAAAAATTTCATCTGCTTTTTCGGCGGCTTTTTTAATTGAAAGACCAGGCTTGTAGAGCAAAAGGCACTGGTCTGCGGCTGCCTGTACCAGATTCAGCATTTTTTCCTGGTTAGGGGTAAGTTTTCCTTTTGCCACAGTTAAAGTTGTATCACTTGTGTAGCCCTTGTAAACTACGCCAAAATCAAGAATTGAAAGACCTTCTGCAGGCCAGAGAGCATTTGTGTAGCCTGGAAAAGCGTGAATAGCCCAGCTTCTTTCTGGTCCTGCGGCTAGAGTGTCAAAGCCGGTTCTTTCACAACCGTGTTCTCTCAGCATTTTTTCAATTAAAAGTGCTACATCACTTTCTGTCTTTATGCTTTCATCTTTGATTTTTTCTTCGATTGTCTGAATTATCAGATCTCCAACCCGGCAAGCTTCTTTTGTACATTCAATTTCGTACTCATCTTTTTTCATTCTCTGTTGAACGGCAAAAGTATGAACACCATTTTTAGTGCATTTGACATCCCATAGGGGAAGGGCGTCGATAAAATTGATAAAATCCGGATAGCTGGTTTGAGGGGGAAGTTCCACCTTCATAAAATTTATTCCCTTTGCAGCATTCAGGTTTGCTTTTACTGCCTGAACGCTGTCATTTTTGTAGCGGGTGAAAGGAATTATTTTATCTGCACTGCTTACATCCTGGGCAAGAATTATATCCCAGGGAATTAAAACTGATTTTCCTGTATTATAAACAATCAAAACCGCATCGCTTGGATGTCCGGTAAGATAACGAATTGTAGGATCCCTGTGTTCCTCATTATCAATAAAAACTGCCGCACCTGTATCATTTGAATCAAGGTAGTCGGCAATAGATTTTCTTCTTTCCTGATATATTTTTTTTAGTTCCTGACTTGAGTATTCTTTCATAACTCAATTTTAGCGCTTCTTTTATTTTAGCACAATAAGAAGGTAAAAGGAGCCAAGGAAACTATTAAACGCCGCTTTCGCGACAGCCACAAACAGAGTCTTTTTGCTTCGCCCACTTCGTGAGTCCGTCGCAAGATTTATCTATCTCAACTTTTATATAGAAAATCCATAATGGGGAGCCCCTGAAAAGGAGCCTGGAAGATTGGAATTTATAAAAATTATTTTTTCAAAAACTTTCTCTTAACGCTTCCTGTCATAGCAAGGGCGGTTTTATCCCTGAATATAAAGAGAAGAAGAATTCCTGTGATTCCAAAAATTGCTGCGCTGATGATTACCGGAAAGCCATAGGAGTAAAAACGATTGTGACCGTCAAAGGCATTCATTAATAATGGTTTTAAGAAATAAAGGGGCAGACAGGCAATAATGGAGAAAAGGGCGATTTTTATAGTGTAAACTAAAAGTGTTAGGGCAATCTTTTTGTATTCCATTGCTTCAAGTTTTTTCATAAAAATAAAGAGAAGGAGAGTGTTTATGGCGCTGGAAATTGAAAGGGCCAGGGCAATTCCTTTTCCCTCCATGAAAAAAGAAAGAAGAATGGCTAAAACCATGTTTACAATCATGCTGATTATTCCGGCAAGGGTAGGAAGTTTTGTGTTTGACTGGGAATAAAATGCAGGAGTGATGATTCTGTTTGCAGCGATAAAAAGCAGTCCTGCAATATGAAAGCGGAATACTTCCAGAGTCTGAAGAACTGAATTGTCATCAAAAATACGGCTTTTATAAATTAAAGAGATAATTTCCTTTCCCCACAGAAGGGAATAGAAAGTAACCGGAACTGTAATCAGGATGATAATTTTTACTGCTCCTGAAAGCATCTGGTTAAAGGCTTCCCAGTTTTTATTTTTCGCAAGACCGGAAAGGTCTGGAAGAATAACTGTTCCAATGGAAACTGCAAAAATTCCCAGAATAAGTTCCTGAAGGCGAAGACTGTACTGAAGGCTGGCAACAGTTCCCGTAGCGATTTTTCCTGCAACTGCTGTGGATACAGCGTCATTAAGCTGATAGGCTGCCATTCCCACAATTGTAGGAACTATAAGGGCAATTACTTTTTTTGTGCCCGGATTTGTAAAAGCTTTTTTTAAGCTGGTAAGGCATGGCTTCCATTTTGTTTTCAGCACGAAAGGCAGCTGGAAAAGAGCCTGAAAAATTCCTCCGATTAAAACACCGGCGCTCATTGCTCTGGCGGCCAGGGCTTCGTAGGAAAGATCTGCAGAAGATGCAAAAAATCTGATGGCAGCCTGGGAGGACTGGATTTTTACCAGAAGGGGTGTAAGAAGATAGGTGGAAGCAATTACAAGGGCATTGAAAATTACCGGGGTAAAGCCGGAGGGGGCAAAAATCTTTTCTCCATTTAAAATTCCCTGAAAAAATGCAGCAATTGAAATAACAAAAAGGTAGGGAAACATAATTCTGGTTAAAAAACTTGCTTCTTTTAATAGCAGGGCATCACTGTCACCCTTAAAGAAAAATGGAACAATAAAATTAGCAAGAAGAATTCCAAGAACAGTTACTATGGCTGTTAAAAATGTAACCAGGGTGAGGGTAGAGGAAATGAAGTTCTGGGTTTCTGACCTAAGTCTTTCTTTTTCTTCTTCATTCTGGGCCTTGTTTTTTTCTTCCAGATAGCCCTTAAAAGTTGGAATAAAGGCAACTGAAATGCTGTTTTCTGCAAAAAGCCTTCTGAAAAGGTTTGGAATCATAAAAGCAATTCCAAAGGCGTCTGCATAGGCGCTGGTTCCAAGGAAGGCTGCTTTTGTCATTTCACGGATAAGTCCCATAATTCTGGAAGCAAATGTCATTATAGAAAGAATCAGTCCGCTTTTTACAAGAGATTTCTTTTTGTCGCTCATTTTTCTGCCCTTTTTTATTCTGTCTTAAAAAGTTTTTCTTCAGTTTTTTCAGCCATTTTTACAAGGCCTTCTGCCAGTTCCCTGTCACCAAGATCCTGAGTAAGAATTTTCATGTCTCCGATTACTTTCTTTACAAGGTTAAGATTTGAAAGCTGAACTTCCTCTGAAGGATTTTTTTCTTCTTCAGCCAGCACTCCGCTTTGTCTGAGGGAAGCTGTGGTTTTTAAAAGGCCAGGTTTTCCGGAAAGTCTGGCAATCAAAAAGTCCAGAGTTATGCGGATTCTACTTGTCATAAAGTTTCGTCTTTTATCTTCCGGAAGCAGGGCTCCCATCTCTTTAAGCTGGTTAAAGAGGGAAACTTCCTGTTTGAACCTTTTGGCATCTTCCTTGTTTTGAAGAATGTTTTCGATATATGGAAGAAGTTTAGAAACTTCGCCTAAAACTTTTTCATAGCTCTGGTTTTCAGCGCTGATGTCCTCGCTTGTCATTTCTTCTGCAGAATCTTCAGGAGAGCACATGCTTAAAACATCTGCAAGTTCGTTTTCATCCAGGGTTTCTGATTCTCCGTCCCCTGTAAAGGCGTCTGAAACTTCGTTTACTTCCCCTTCAGAAAGAATTTCTCCTTCAGGGATTTCGGAGCTTCCTTCATCCTGACTCTGCTGCCTCTTCTGAATGGAAAGAGCATCATCACTGTTACTTGCCTTTCCTTCTTCCGGTAAGGTTTCTTCTTCCAGAAGTTCCTTCTGACCAGCATTTTCTTCTGCAAGTCTTTCTGCTTCCAGCTTTTCTTCCTGATTTACATTATCCTCTGAAAGGCTTTCATTTTGCTGAACACCATTCTCCCCAGATTCAGCTCCTTTTTCCATTTCAGATTTCAAATCATCAGAAACATCCTGAAGTTTTCTTGCTGCGTCTTCAGTTAATTGATTTATGTAGTCCCCTGCATTTTCTACGGCGCTGGCAGAATCAGCGGCTTTCTGTGCAGCATCCCAGGCTTTTTCGGCTGCTTTCATTGCTTTCATGGCGCTTTCCTGAGCCATTTCAAGCTTTTCTGTCATTTCCCTGAGTTCCTGAGGATTTATGTCTCTGTAAGGGTCCTGGTAAGCCGGCTCCCGTTTTTCATCTCTTCTTTCATCCCTTTTTTCCGGGGACTTTTTTGGGTAATCTTCTTCTCTTTTGTCTGCCAGGTTGTCATCTGCCAGGTTGTCAGAGTAATCATCCTCTTCCTGCCTGTAGTCATCGTCGGAGCCAGCAAAGTTATCCTCTGAATCTTCAGAAGAGGACTTTTCGTCCTGCTCTGTCTGATCTGTTGAAGGAGTCTGATCCTTAGAATTTGTCTGGTCTTCATTGTAAGAATTATCCGGCTTATTTTCACCATTTTCGTCGATTATGATTTCAGGAGATTTTTCGTTTTCCTCTTCCTCCTCTTCTTCTTCAAGAGGCATTTCGTAGCCAAAGTCGGAAAGTTCTTCTCCTTCAAGAAGTTCCTGAGAAAGAGACTTGTTTTCTCCGTCAAAATCGAAGTTATCACCCTTTATTTCTTCTGTTTCAATGTCCAGAATATTGCTTTCTTCCATTTCCATGTCTGAAAGGCTTACTTCTTCATTCTCTTTGTCATCAGAATCATCTGAATCAGCCTGATTTTCATTTTCTGAATCCCGGCTATTTTCATTATTTTCGCCGCTTTGGGTAGCAGCCTGGTTTTCACTATTTTCAGAAGAATCGCTTTCCTGATTCTTTTTTTCAAACTCGTCGGAAGAATCTTCCGGCAAGCTGCTTTTCTTTCCTATAATACCAGAGGAAGTAATCAATGCTTCTTCCGGCAGTGAAAAATCATCGGAATTGAGAAGGCCTCGTGAAAGTTCATTAAGGCGCTTTTGAGCAATAAAGTTTGAAGGATCAATTTTCAAGGCATTTTTGTATTCAAGGATTGCGGCATCCCTGTTTCCTTCTTTTTCCTCTATTAAGGCAAGGTAGAGCCAGCTTTTAAGGCATTTCCTGTTTCTTTCGATATGAGCCTTAAAGCATTTTTTCGCTTCTTCTGTCTGACCATTTTTATGAAAAGAAAGTCCCCAGTCTGTAAGGTAGCGGTAAAAATTCGGTTTTAATTCCTGAATCTGTCTTTCAATTTTTTCAAGTCTTTCTGTAATTCCCTGGGAAATATAAAACTGACCTTCAAGATCCAGAAGGAGAGGGGATTTTTGTCTTTTAAGGAGTTTTTCAAGGCGAGTCCAGGCTTCTTCACTTCTTCCTGCAGAAATAAGGATACTTACTGCGCTTTTTTCAAAATCCTCTTTTTCCTTTTCCGGACAGCTTTCTTCTGCCTGGAAAAGAGTTTCTACTGCATCCTCATAGTTTCCCTGAGCTTCGTAAACTTTTGCCAGTTCCAGCAAAGTATCAAAATCGTTTTTGCCGGAAAGAGTCAGTTTTTCAAAAATTTCCTGAGCCATTTCAAAATTAAACTGGTCAAAGTAAATTTTTCCTTTCAGGTACAAAAAGTCATCTTTTTCAGAGTGAATTTCTTCAGCGTTCTTTACAATTTCCATAGCTTGCTTTGATTTATGCTGGCGGAGAAGAAGACTTGAATAATCTCTTACTGCGTCCAGCCAGCCAGGTTTTCCCCTTAAAGAGGTTTCATAGGCTATAATTGCGTTCTGGTCATCAGAAATTGCTTCGTAACTTTTTGCCAGATTGTACTGAAGTATAGGGTGATTGGAATCTACCTGAAGTCCCCTTTTGTAGGTCAAAATACTCTTGTTGTAATCACCCTTCTGGTAGTAGATGGCTCCCAGGTGGTTGTAGGCAAGAACATCTCCCGGGTTTTCGTCTATTACGGATTCAAAACAGTCGATGGCCTTCTGGTATTCACCGGTCAGCTTGTAGGTGAAGCCCAGATTGTAGTTTACAAGGGCGTTGTTTTCTCCAGTTTGCAGGGCTTTTTCCAGAACCATTATGGCTTTGTCGTAGTTTTTAAGGCGGCGGTAAATACCACCAATGCTGTTGAGGGCGTTAAAATCAGATTTGGAAGTTCGTAAAATGCGGGCATAGTATTCCAGAGCCTTCTGGTCATCTCCAGTTTTTTCGTAGATGCTTCCTACGCTTCTAAGGTATTCAATATTTTCACTATCATATTTTAAAAGTGAATTATAAATTCTCAGTGCCAGAGAAAAATCCCTTGAGATTACTGCATTTTTTGCTCTTTTTAATACGATTTCTTTTTCTTCCATTTTTTCCCTCTTTCCTTTTTATTTTGAAAGTATACCCTGTGTCAAGCCCTTATTTTTATAGTTTTTTTGCCCGCGCCACTTGGTGAGCCCGCGGCCCGCTTGCGCGGCAACCACAAACAGAGTCTTTTTGCTTCGCGCACTTGGTGAGCACACGGCTCGCTTTCCCCATTCACTTTTTTGCCCGCGGCCCGCTTTCCCTGTTATTTTTTTCGCACCTTTTATTGCTCCTTCTGCCCGTCTGCTTTTTTGCTGATTTCAGGGCGTACAAAAACTTCTTTTGACAGAGGACCTGAAATTCTTGAATCTATCTTTGACCAGGCTGAAACTGCAAAATAGTATATTGTTCCGTTTTCAAGCCCGGAAATTGTATATCTGGTTCTGTTTCCTGCGTTTATCGGGGAAGGGCCTTCTAAAGCCATGTTGCCAAGGTATTCCCCCGGTGAAGTACCGTAGTAAACATAGTAGCCGCCGGCAGTGTCGTCAACGGAATAGCTCCATGACAAAGTTACAGAACCGTCTCCCTTTTCAACTGAAATTTTGTAAGGAGGCTGAGGTTCCGGAAGAGTTGTGTAGTCCAGGACCAGTTCCGTGATGGATGGAGTCTGGGTTCCGTCTCCGGAAGGGTAGAGGTCTGCCGCAATTTGAAAGTAGAGGCCTGAAAGATTTTGAATATCTTCTCCGCTTTTTACCGGAATCCATTCTGGATAGTTTTTTGTCCACGAAAAATAGTTGTCTCCTCCCCGGATGTAGAGCTGAACGGCGCTTTCTCCGGGAGTATACATATCGGCAGTGAGCCTGTTTAAGATTGTGCCGTTTTTTGTAAGAATAGGATTTGTTTCAAGACGACCCCCTCTGGAATTGTATTTGCGGTGAGAAGTCAGAGGTGTTGCTCCCAGTTCAATATTTCTTGAAAAATCTTCATAGCTTCTTGTAATTTTAATTTCGTCGATTAAACCTGTGTATTTCGGACAGATTTCCACATTGGCAGGAACTCCCATTACTGCCTGATAGATTGTTCCGTTTTCGTGGTCGTTTGATGTGATGAATTTTATATCGTTCAGGCTGCCGTTCACTTTGTAGCAGAGGGCTCCGGAATCTTCTTCAAATGAAATAAGGTGATGGCTCCATTTTCCCGGAACTAAAGGTGAATCCCCGGAAAGTGTTACGATTCCGTCATTTTTGCTGTAGCCTTCAAAAATGTTGGAGAAAGTGCACATCACTCTGTTCTGGTAAAAGGAAATTGAAACCAGCTGGTACATAATCTGGCCAAAAAGGCTTTTTGAAGATCTCCAGTTCAGAATTATTTCTCCGTTTTCTACTACTGAAGGGCAAAGCCAGAATTCTATCATGAAGGAACCTGCTGGCCCTTCCGTGCTGAAAAAGCTTCCTTCCTTTCCGGAGAGAGTTATTCCCCCGTTTTTAGATCTGCTTTGAGCGGCTCCTTTTCCCATCTTGCTTTTTTTTGTGATGTAAAGATTGTCTCTTAAGGTTTTGTAGTTTCCGCTTTTGTCCTGACTGTCAGAGTTTTCAAAATTCAAGAGTAAATCTGTGTTTTCCGTAGAAGACTGACCGTTTGAAGAAAGCTCTAAGCCTTCGTAGCCGTAGCGGCCTTTTCCTGTAGTAATTCCATTTCTTACGGTAACTTCTGCCCAGCCTTTTTTTCCGCCAAAAGTGTATTGTTCAGAAAAAAGATTTGATGAAAACAGAAAAAGCAGGCTGAAAAAAGTGACTTTTCTGAATAAGTCCATGCGGCTCTTTTTTGAAGAATGCTCTCTTTCTGCCATACATAATTTTTCCTCCACCGCCTTTTGATTTTCCTTAAAAAGACTGTATTCTCTTTCTATAAAAGAAAGGGCATAGGAGTGGTTTTCCTGCTTTTCTTTGCTTTCAAGCTGTCCCCAGCCGTTTCTAGCCTGACTTACTTTTTCTTTTTCAGCCGGATTTTCATGACTTTCTGATTTTTTATGTGACTGTCCCCAGCCATCTCGAAATTCTGACGTTTTTCTGCTATAATCGTTATACATATGCAATCCACGGACGGAAAGGAAAAAAAATCTACAAGAGAAATTCTTCACCAGACCGCTTTAAAAGCTCCCTCCCAGAGCGGCGTGTATCTGTGGCGAAATGCCCAGAACTCTGTTATTTATGTGGGAAAGGCTAAGAACCTGAAGAACCGCCTTTCTTCGTATTTTGCCGGAAACAAGGACATCAAAACCAGAATGCTGATTTCCAATGCAGTTTCCATCGAATACATTACTACTAAAAATGAATACGAGGCCTTTCTTTTAGAAAACAACCTGATAAAAAAATATTCTCCCCGTTACAACATAGACCTTAAGGACGGAAAATCCTATCCGGTTTTGCGCATTACAAATGAAGAATATCCCCGTCTGTTTAAAACCCGTAATGTTTTAAAAGACGGCTCCAGATATTTTGGCCCCTATCCGGACGCTTCCGCCCTGGACATGTTCATCGACACTCTTTACAAGATTTATCCACTAAGGCACTGCAAAGTTTTTAGAAAAAAAGATACGCCCTGCCTTTATTACCACATGGGTCAGTGTAAAGCCCCTTGCTGCGGAAAAATTTCAAAAGAGTCCTACAATGACTATTTCGGAGAAATTTCTTCTCTACTTGAGGGAAAAGGAGATGAGACCCGCCGTAAAGTAGAAGATGAGATGAAAGCGTCTGCTGCCCGTTTGGATTTTGAAAAAGCTGCCCGCCTGAGGGATGGTCTAAGGGCTCTTTCAATCATGCAGAATCAGAATGTTGTAGAAGGCTTTGACAGCGAAGACAGAGATTACATAGCTTACGACAGGGAAGGTGAGCTTGTAAGTTTTACAGTGCTTAAAATCAGGGAGGGAAAACTTTTAGGCCGGGACAATTACCGGGTAATTTCTTTAAGCGAAGAAGATGAGCTTGTAAGCGAGTTTTTAAGTGCCTACTACACCAGAAAGGAAGAGCTTCCGCCTTTTATCTATCTTCCTAATCAGAGGGATTACCAGCTTTTGAGCAGCTGGATTAAGGACAATTTTGATTCAGATACAAAACTTTATGTTGTTGACCAGGAAGGTGGAATAGAGAAAAAGCATAAAGCAGCAATGGAAATGGCATTTTTTAATGCAAAGGAAGATATAAAAAGGCGTCTTAGGGAAAGAGGGGATATGCCTGCTATGGAAGAACTTAAAAATCTTCTGGGATTGGGAAAACTTCCTGTTAGAATAGAAGGTTTTGATATTGCCCATATAGGCGGAAAATTTCCTGTGGCCAGTCTTATCAGTTTTTACAATGGAAATCCTGATAAAAAGAACTACCGCTATTTCCGCCTAAAAACAACTGATGGTTATATAGATGACTTTATGTCCATGAGGGAGGCTGTGAGCCGCCGCTACACCAGACTTTTGAACGAACAGGCAGATCTTCCAGATTTGATTCTGATAGACGGTGGTATTGGACAGGTTAATGCTGTTTATGAAATTCTCGAAGCTCTTGACCTTGACATTCCTGTTGCGGGGCTTGCCAAGAGGGATGAAGAAATCTGGCTTCCTCATGGGGAAAAACCAATCTGCCTTCCAAAAAGAAGCGATGCCCTTCGTCTTTTGCAGAGAGTCAGAGATGAAACCCATCGTTTTGCAACCTCCAGAAACCAGAGGTTGAGAACAAAGGAAAATGTTGTTTCTATTTTCAGTCAGATAGATGGAATCGGTCCCAAAAAAGAAAAGTTGCTTTTAGAGCATTTTTCTACTATTAAGAAGCTTTCTGAAAGTCCAGTGGATGAAGTTATCTCTCTTCTTTCTATTTCTGAAGAAAAAGCCCTTTCTGTAATTGCCCAGGCGGTAAAACTCAGCCAGGAAAGGGATGAGAAAAAAGAAGTGCAGAAAAAATCTCTGAACCAGGCAGGAACTACCGCTCAAAATGCATACGAAGCCGGAAAAATAGCCGACGCTGCAGACTGGCTTCAGAAACGCTTTGAAGAGGGCTTGTAAAAAATAGGTAAAACAAAGATTTTTTTTTAAAGTTGCAAATTTTAAAAGTTGCAAATTTACTAATCAAGAGTATAATTGTACTTGTGTAGTATTTATTATTTGAGTTTATTTTAATTTATCTTAAATGAAAATAAAATAACCCAGGAGAGATTGCGATACAGGCTATGCTCGAATTAAATATTACATATTAAGAGGACTGTATAATGCATTCTTACAAGGTACGATTTATTGTTTTATTCGGTGTTTTTATTTTGTTTTCTGTAGGATTACTTACAGTAATTTCAAGCAAGGGTATAGAAAACTCAGGTGAGTTTATCGCTTCCCAGCAGGGCTTCCCGGTTTGCGAAATGGCCGTTCAGGTTGTTGACGGTGATAAATTTGCAGAATTCTTAAAAGACCCTTCCGTAGATGATCCCTATTACGAGGAGACCAGACTTCGCCTTCTT
>JAILKG010000018.1 GCA_024693915.1 Treponema sp. | reverse complement strand
TACGTCTGCACCTTTTGCAAATTCTATAAGATGTTCAGCGCTTTCTTTTGTAGTATTAACATTTTTCATAAGTGCTGCTTCAAGGGTAACTCTTTTCCCTGTTTTTTCAGCATAGTAGGTGATTGCCTTTTTTAATTCCGGCAGGGGATTCTGAATGTTTACAGGCATAAGAGAAGTTCTTAATTCCGCATCTGCAGTGGTAAGACTGACGGCAAGTCGAATCTGTGGACCATTGTCTGCAAGATCGTAAATGCCCTTTATGATTCCAGATGTTGAAAGAGTAATTCTTCTTCCTGAAAGTTCCCGACCTCTTTTATCAGTGAGGATTTTTACTGCTTTTCTGATTCCGTCCAGATTGAGCATTGGTTCTCCCATGCCCATAAAAACTATGTTGTCCAGCTTTCCAGCAACTTTTTCAAGATATAAAAATTGTTCTACAATTTCTCCAGCTGTAAGGTTTCTTGCAAAACCCAGAGTACCGGTCATGCAAAAGGCGCATTTCATTGGACAGCCTGCCTGACAGGAAACACAGGCGGTTTTTCTTCCTTCTTTGTCTGTTAAAAGAACTGTTTCAACGGCTCTTCCGTCAGATAGCTCAATCTGAAGTTTTATTGTTCCGTCTGGGTCTTTTAAAACCTGTGAAATTCTGGAAGAATAAATCTGAGCTTTTTCAGACAAAAGAGCCCGGTCATCTTTACTTAAATTTGTCATCTGATCAAAACTTTCAGCACCTGCATAAATCCATTTAAAAATTTGCAGACTTCTGAAATTCTGTTTTAATTCGAGAATTTGACCAATTTCTTCAGGTAATAGTCCTGTGAGGGTAATTTTTTCCATTACTTTAGGACTAGTTATAAATAGGGCGATTGTTCTTGATTTTATCAAGCAAGTCGTTAATTGCCGTACTTCTGATTCCAATTCTCTGGAAAGATTCCAGTGTGTCGATAGCTTTCTGCTTGTTGTTCTGCCTTAAATAGCAGTCAGCAAGGTCAATGTAAAGCCTGTAATTCTTTGGATCATTTCTAATAAGATTTTGAAGTCGTTCTATGGCTTCGTCGTAATTTCCTTCTCCCTTGCAGATTAAAGCAAGACCAAGGGCAGCGTAAATATCAAAATCAATATTTAAAGCCTTGTTGTAGTATTCAGTGGCTCCCTTATAATCTCCTGTGTTTCTGAGGGCGTCTCCAACGCGAGTTAAAATTACCTTGTTTTTTGGATCTATTTCAAGAATTCTGTTCCAGTATTCAATTGAACGGAACTGCTGGTTCATACCCCGGTAACAGTCTGCAAGACCAAAAAGTGCATAGAAATTTTTCTGATCCATTTCAAGAGCTTTCTCAAAATAGTAAATACCCTGATCAAAAGTTTTGAGCTTTCTGTGACAGTTTCCAATGGAAGTAAGAATTCGGATATCCAGATTATCTCTATTCAATTCAAACATGCGGGTCCAGTAGTAAAGGGCATCCTTGTATTCCTTAAAATCATAGTGAAGGTGGCCTAAACCAATAAGGGCATATGCATTGTTCTGTTCCATTTCAAGAACTTTGAGGTACATTTCCTTAGATTTTTTAAAGTCGTGAATTTTTCTGTAAGCGTCTGCCACTCTTGTTAAAACAGTTATGTTTCTATCATCGTGTACAAGGTATTTTTCCCAGATACTGATTGCCTGCTGGTACTGATTTAATGCTTTATAACAGTCTGCAAGACCAAAAAGAGCATAATTATTGCCAGGGTGGAAAGAAAGACATGTGTTGTAATGTTTTATTGCGTCATTAAAGTGATTCTGCTTACGTTCTGAATCCCCAAGGCCAACAAGAGCATAGTTGTTGTTTTCATCTAATTCAAGAATTTTCTTAAAAGACTGGATTGCTCCTTCTACATCATTCGTTTTAAGAAGGATGTAACCGTTTTTTGAAAGTTCTGAAATTTTAGTGTTTAATTCTGACTGGGCGGAGTTTTCAGCAGATGCTTCCTGTACATTTTCTTCCATAGGAAAAATCTGTTCATTCTGGTCTTCAATGATGTCGTTTGCCATTCTTTTTTCCTTTTTGCAATTTTTAAAAAATTTTTCCAATTAAAATTACAATTTATTAATTTTCTTTTAATAAGAGACTTATTACCTTTGCAATATCCTGGTATATGGGTTCTGCTTTGCTCTTATTATGAGCAAGGACATATTGTTTTAATGCTTTTATACTTTCGTTTTTTTCTTCGTAGACTTTTCCTACTCTGGTAAGTCCGTCTGAATAGCCTGTTGTAGTGTAAATACGCCTTGCATTTTCAATATTGCCTTCATTGAACATTACATTTCCTTTTCTATTAAGGATAGCTTTTTGTTCGGAATTCAGGCTGCTAACGGGATTGTCGGTTACTTTGATAAAACCTTGAAAACTTTCTTTTTTTGAAAATTCTTCCTTTAATTTATCATCCATAGCCATTTTCCCTTATTCATTAATATTAACTTATTTTTTTTGATTGTCAAGTTAATTAGTCATAAGTAACTAAAACAATTTAAAATCAAAATATATTTTACTCTTCCTGAGCCTTGTTTTCAAATTTTGTAAAGGAAGGGAAGAACCACATTTCAACATCTCCTGTAGCACCGTTTCGCTGTTTTGCCACAACACATTTTGCATCCTGAACCGGATTTGCTTCATCCATAATTTTACGGTCTCGGTGAAGGAATAAAACAACGTCTGCATCCTGTTCAATAGAGCCGGAACCTCTAAGCTGAGCCAGGTTTGGTTCCTGTCCTTCCGCATCTCGGGCAACCTGACAAAGGGCTACAACTGGAATATCCAGTTCTCGGGCCAGAGCTTTAAGTGATTTAGAGATTTCGGAAATGTTTTCCCAGGTATTTGTACTTGGTTTATCCACAGAAATAAGACCGATATAATCGATAAAAATAACCTGGACTCCATTGTTCATTACCATTCTTCTGGCTGTTGCCCTTAAATCCAGAAGCTGCATGTTTGGAGTATCTACAATATAAAGTGGAGCCCTGTAACATAGACCTGCTGCATCCTGAATTTTTTGCATGTCAGTCAAATTTAACATACCGTTTCTGAGTTTTGAACTCTGAACTCGGGCAACCTGAGAAATAAGTCGCTGACCGATAGACTGGCAGGACATTTCAAGGCTGAAGAAACCGCAGGGAATCTTTTTTTCTACAGCAATTGTCTGCATCATAGAAAGGGCAAAGGCTGTTTTTCCGATTGAAGGACGAGCACCGATGATTATCAGTTCAGATTTCTGAAAACCGCTTGTCATTGTATCTAGTCGGGCAATTCCAGAAGGAATTCCGGTTAATTCTGAGTTATTGTTATATCTATAATCGATAATTTTTATGGTTTCTTCAATAACCTCGTGCATTCCGTGGACCTGAGTGGTATCATTATTTTCTGCAAGGTTAAAAATCTTTTTTTCTGCTTCTTCGATTATCTGTTTGCTGTCATGGCTTTTATCAAAACTGCTGGCTTTTATTTCTCCGGAAATTTTTATAAGATCTCGTCTGCTTGCACAGTCAAGAACAGTATCTACATAAAAATTAATGTTTGCTGCTGTTGGAACCTGGTCGGTGAGGGAAGCGATGTATGCAGTTCCTCCGGCCTGATCAAGTTTTCCTGTTTTAGAAAGCTCGTTTATCAATGAGAGGGTATCCCCGTGTACGTTCTGCTTGTAGAGTGAAAGCATGGCTTCATAGATAATGCGGTTGTAATAATTATAAAAGCGATCGGCTTTTAGTTTTGTCGCAACATCTGAAAATGCATCCCAGTCAACAAGAATTGCTCCCAGGGTAGCAATCTCTGCTTCCGGACTGTTTGGTTGAATTGTATCTTTTAAATCTGATTCGCTCATTTTTTCCCCTCTAATAAACAAGTTTTGAACAGCTTTTCCACAAGTTATTCACATTTTATTAATTTTGCTATAAACGACAACGGCTGCGCCGGAAAACCGGCACAGCCGCTATTTATTCAGAAAGAAGCAGGTAGCTTAAATTAAGCGTTTTCTTCTGTTTCAGCTTTTTCAGCCTTTTTCTCTTCTTTCTTTTCAGCTTTCTTAGAATCAGCTTTGTCTTCTGCAGCTTCCTGAGCTTTTACGCTGATTGTGATTTCTGCAGTCTGTGATTCATAAAGCTTGATTGTTGCATGGTAGTTACCAACTGTCTTGATAGCGATTCCTGCAAGTTCAATTCTTTTCTTTTCGATGTCAAATCCCTGTTTTGCAAGAGCATCTGCAATAACCTGAGTTGTAACAGCACCGTAAAGTTTTCCGTTGTTGCCAGCTGGCATAACGATTTCGAATGAAGATCCTTCAAGTTTTTCTTTAAGGCTTCTTGCATTCTGTCTTTTGATTTCTTTGCGTGCTTCGATTTCAGCCTTCTTTGATTCGAACAAAGCTTCTGTTTCTGGTGTGAATGGAACAGCCAGTGCTCTAGGAAGAAGGTAGTTTCTTGCATAACCTGTAGCAACGTTCTTTACGTCTCCTTCTTCACCAAGATGTTTTACATCTACGTTTAAAATTACTTTCATTTCAAGCTCCTCTTAAAATATTTGAAAGAGGGCGTCACCAGGAGTTGGATCGCCCTTCAAAAAAATTACTCTGCTACGAATGGCAGAAGACAGATAGCGCGAGCGCGTTTAATAGCACCTGCAAGTTCTCTCTGATGTTTTGCACAAGTTCCTGTAATTCTTCTTGGAAGAATCTTGCCGCGTTCTGTTGTGAAGCGCTTAAGACCATCAGAATCCTTGTAGTCAATTTTTGCTTTGTTTGCGCAGAAGCGGCAAACCTTTTTTCTAAAGAAAGTCTTGTTTTTTGCGCGACCTTCGTTGCGTCCGTCGTCATCACGACCTTCTGTTTCAGGAGAGATCTGAGCCTGTGAAGCTTCTTTCTCTTCCATGTTATCCATATCTCTTGTTTCTTCAGACATTAATATCTCCAAAAAATGTGTTTGGGCTGATTACCCGCATTTACAAATGCACTTAAAGTGTGCAAGCCAATTAGAACGGAATATCTTCCGGAAAGTCGTTACCTGCGCTGCCGTAATCATTTGAATAATCAGGCATTGATGAGCTGGAATTCTGGAAAGTTGTCCTTGGCTGAAAACTTGGTGCTGCACCCCCGGCACTTGATCCTGTGCCATCAGCTTTTCCGCCAAGAAGCTGGACGTTGTTTGCATTGATTACTACCTTTGAAAACTTCTGTCCGTCTTTTTCCCATCTGTCCTGTCTCAAAGAGCCTTCTACACAAACCTGCTTTCCCTTTGTAAGGTATGGCTTAAGGTTTTCTGCAGTTTTGCCCCAGATTGTTACGTCAAAGTAACTTACTTCATCTTTCCATTCATCGCCTTCTTTTCGGCTTCGGTTTACGGCAATGCTGATGTTTGCTCTTGCCTGACCGTTACCGACATAACCGAAAGACCTGTCGTCATTTCCTAAGTCGCGGGTTAGACGTCCGATTAAAATTACGTGATTAACATCGTTTGCCATATTTTTCCTCTGCTTTAAGAATTTTTTAGAAGTTAGTTCTCTTCAAGTTTTACGAACAAATACTTAAGAAGATTTGGTGTAATCTTGAATGATTTGTCGATTTCAGAAATTTTATCTGGATTGAGTTTGAGAGTGAACAAAATGAAACGACCGCGTTTCTGTTTTGCTACTTCGTAAGTGAGGTCGCGGTCACCGAAAAGTTCGTCTTTTTCGATTTCTGCGCCGAATGATGTAAGGACTTCGCGTACAGCTTCCTTACCCTGTTTTGACTTTTCCTCATCAAGTGGGAAAATAGTCATAAGTTCGTACTTTCTCATAGTTTCTCCTTATGGACATGTGGAGGTTTTAAAAACCTCAAGGGGTGTTTTAGTATATTAGTGAATTAAATGAAGAAAATCAAGACAGATTAGAAGAAAAGCAGAAATAATATATAGAAGAAAAACAAGGGCTGTCTTTTAGATTTTATTCCAACAGACAGCCTTATAGCCTTTCCGTTATAGAAGGTGATGTTTTTATTCTACAATCAGGTAAATAATATCGTTTTCGAAGCCTGCTTCGCTGAAGGAAAGCTTAAGGTCATTTGCTCCTTCCGGAATATCAATTTCCCTGAGAATGAAGCCATAATCTGCTTCCAGACCATTTGCTGGGTTTTCATCCAGAGCAAACAACTTTGGTCCTTTGTGACTGGTTCCTTCGTTATCCTCCCACTTGAAAGCATCTGCATTGATATCAAAAGCTTTCATAGGGTAATTGTAGTCATTTCCTTTTGAGTCCTTGAAAGTAATGCCTGTCTTTGCATCCTTGTTGATTGTATATTCACTCTTTCCTGTAAGACCAAGAAGAAATTTTTCAAAGAGTTCTGAGAAGGAATAGCTTGTTTTGTTCAGTGAGTTTACGGCTGATACAATGGAATCTTCGTTTACAAATGGATTAGACAGCATTGTTTTTACAAGTTCTGCACCACCAAACTGACGGGTAAGCCAGGCTCCAAAAATATAGCTGTTTGCGTAACTTGCAAGAACTGTGTCGTTATTTGTCTTGTTCCACTGTCGCAAGCCGC
>JAILKG010000122.1 GCA_024693915.1 Treponema sp. | reverse complement strand
GAAAGCGTAAACTGAGGCTTTACCATAAGATAATTTTGGCCGGATGAAAGTTCATCAAGCGCGTCTGTAGGATTTCCAAGGAAAAGCGGATTATTTTCTGGATGCCCCAAATCGCCCGAAAATGAGCCCTGAGTTCCTTTTTTTGCATCCGGAGTTTTTGTCTGCACAGAAGAATCTTTTTCTGTAGAAGATGAAGAATCAAAATCATCTGAGAGAGCAGAAGCGGCTGCCCCTTCACCATTATTTTCTTTTTCTGAAAAAGATTCGTTAGAATTTGAATGCGGTTTTAGGCCTGGAAAAACCACGTAAAAAAGAGGTTCTTCTGTCTGGATAAGAGTGACTATTCTTCCTTCTGTACCAAACTCAACGCGCGGTTTTCCGCCAAAGAACCATGCAAGGCCTGCTAAAAAGAGGATGATTCCAGCTGCGGTATAAAGAGGGCCTTTTCTACGACTACGCCGCGGGGAAGCCCTTCTTGATTTTGAAGGCCTTGCAGCGCCAGCTGATTTTGTAGATTTTGTTGTATTTCTTCCTGTTGATTTACTTGATTTTGTTGTAGCCATAAGGTGAACTGTAACGTTTAGCACAATCAAAATCAAGCAAATTTCAGCTTATTTTACAATGTAACTTTCAGCCGCCCCAAGGAAGCTTGCTTTTTGAGCCACGCTGTTTTCGGCAATTTCTATGCGTTCAAGAACAATGCCAGGCGTAACAGGATAAACTCTTAAAGTGTTCAGTCCCTCTTTACAAGCGTGTTTTGTTCGTAAAACTCTTGCATTATTAAGAATGCTGTTTGACCAGCTCAAGTTTCCGACCACATAATCACTTGTAACACAGTCAATCAAAGTCTGTTCTCCGTTAATTTCTACAATAAATTGAAGCTTATTATCAAAAGAAACCGGATTCGAAGCATTTGTAACAAAAGCAAACCTGTAGCTGCCGTCTTTTTGTAACGCAAAATTATATTCAACATAAGGGGAGTTCTCTGTAGAATCAAAATATTTTGTAACAGGGAAAGCCTTTATAGCAGAGAGCGTTTTTCCATAGCCCGGAAGAACCATAAATTCCGCACCGTCTGCATCTTTTTTTGCCGAATAATGAGAAGCTTCCATAACAACAGTTCCATCAGTAGAAACAAAAGTTCCTGCAGGATAATCAATTTTTACAGGCGTTGCATCAATCAAAATCGGAATCTGAAACTTTCCGCCAGAGCCTTTTCCTGAAATTACAAGAGTTTCAGTTTTTTCAGCCGATTCCAAAAGCTTTTTTCTATTAATTCTAACCTTTATTGTATCAACATTGCCCTTTATAATTTCATAATTAACAAAAGAATTTTTATTCTGAAGCGTTACCTTATATTTTACGCCGTCCTTTACAAGCTGACATACATAAATTTCTGTTTCATCAAGTTCAGGATTTTTTAAATCATTTATTACAAGCTGCTTTTTAGATTCAATGTGAGAATATTTTACGGAATCTTGACCGCGCGCCCAGACTGCAATTTCCTTTTTATCTGACGGAGTTACAACCTTGATTTCGGGATTTCTACAGTTTGTGCTGTCCCAGCTTGTAAAACCGATGTGCTTAGAATTTCCCATTCCCTTCCAGCGGCCGTTTCCAACCTTATGATACTCTGCCACCAGGGCCTGGTCAAAATTAAGGGCTTGTTGAGCCTGTTTTGCGTATTCATTTGCACATGGAAGAGCTTTTGAAACAAACCATTTATTAAGCGAAGCTGAAAGATAAAGCTTTATAACGTTCAGTGTTCCCATTGCAGGATAATAAACCTGAGCATAAAAAGGAACAAAAGCATCTTCGGGCATTTTTTCCTTAAGGGCTTCGGTTTTGTCCATAAGGGTCTGAACTCTCTGCAAAAGACGCGGCGCTTCATCATAATTTATAGGAGAAAATGTATCATTTTTAATACTTTCCGTTCGGCGAAGGTGTGCAAGCTTTGTGTAAGAATCAAGAACATCGGCAATTTCATTTTGAGTTTCTTCAT